>DATKAU010000249.1:0-7300 GCA_035514655.1 Anaerolineales bacterium | reverse complement strand
CACGCGCAGGCGGCTGATTTGCCAGAATGAAATGTCGAACGAATGCAGGTGTTATTTGTTAATTCAAGAATAGCGGGGTGAAAATTGGTGGGACCAATTTTTATCTTTTGAATCACAATCCCGCCAAACCGGTGCTCATTGACATGACACTGTATCCTATGTAATAACACTCATGGCTGGGGTTCGGTTCGCCCGTATCGGCGTAGAACGCCAAATACCCACCTGAAAGGTTTTCGTTGCCAAACTGGAGTGGCTGTCCGTCCTTGGAGCGCGCCTGCGAGGCACAGTCGCGGCATAGGTAACGCGGATACCGCTCAGACGGCTCGACGGATCGATGACAAATCAGGCTGGTTTGCATATCGAAAAAAGAAGTGACAGTCACTTCAAGTCAAACTGTCACTTTATTGAATCTGCACATCTCTTCGCCAGCGTGGCGGCAATGTCCATACGATATTCGGCACTTCCCCATTCATCCGCTGATTCGTGGAATGCGTTCGTTGCCGCCGCAGCGAGATCGTCGGAGGATGTGCCGTCCATCGCCAGCATGGGACTCTTCCCATACCCGCCGACTGCCATGCGCATCCGGCCTGACCCCCAGCCTGCTACAGCAACACAAACGATGGGCTTGTCAGAAGGAGTCCGCGCCACGGTTTCGAAGGCAAGTTTCACACTTAGTGGCAGGGTGATTTTTGTGATGAGTCCATGCGGACGGAAGGGGAGGAATTCGCCGATATTCGATGTTCGATATCCGATGGTCGAATTTTCGAGGAACGCCTGCTCGATCTTTGCGTCCGCTGCCAGCAATATGCACACGAATGTGGATCGCCCATCGCAGGCGACGAGCGTCCCTGCCGCTGTGGCTGCGTTACGGATATTGAGCGGCGCTTCGAGTTTTAACGCCTGTTTCAACGCCTCCGGGCAGTCAGTTGATTCGAGCAGGGATTGCAGTGTGGCGGTCGCGCCGATCTCCAGGTCATTGCCGTTCTTTTTGACCGAGTCCAGGCTGAGGAGCTGTAAATCCACAGCTTGGATGGGATCCGCCTGCGGCTGTGAAAGAAGCGTGCCGCCCCCGAGCGGAACTGTATCCGGTTGAGTCAGCAGCGTCAAAGCTTCGTCCAATGTTTTCGGTCTGAAATAGGCGGTGATCATGGGAATCTCCGTGGGTGAATCAATTATACAGTTTATTCGGGGTAAACCTCCCAGCCCAGCTCATTGAGGCGTGATGTGTCGAACTGCTCCTGCGGCACGTCGATCAACAATGCCAAGCCTTCCGCAAGCAGTTCGTTGGTTTGCGAATCATAGATGCCTGCCCACGCCTCGGCGGATTTGGCTCTCGATTTTCCGGCCCTGCCGACGATCTTCAATGGCTTTCCGATGGGCACGTTTTTGCGGTATTTCGTTTCCAGTCTGGCGGTGAAAAGGAAGCGAGGTCTTTCGGGGTCGCTCCCGATATGGGCGCGACTGCTCACCTCGTCGAGAATCGCAGCGACGATGCCGCCGTGTAAAACGCCGGGGTAACCTTGAAAATGCTCGGGCGCGGTATAGGTCGTCTCAACCGTGCCTGGTTCTGTCTCATAAAAATGCAGGTGCAGCCCCGCCGGGTTTTCAAGCCCGCAAAGGAAACACATTCTTGAGTTGGGTTGTTTTATGTGCATGAGTGGATGACCCTGGGAAAAGGAACTTCGTCAACTCAGTATCGGTGACAAATTAATTATATTCGATGTAACCAATATCCTATAAACGCGGCGTTTACGGGAACGCGATTAACGGCTAAGATAGGTGCATGGTTTTTGGAGATTTTTTTGGTCGTAAGACTGTAATCCTTGAAAACGAATTTTTCCGTATCGAGTGCCTTGCCGATGCGGGACCACGCATCGTGCGCCTGATCCCCGTGTGGACTGGCGAGAACTTGTTTGCCGAACTGCCAAACGCGACGACTAAATCGCCGCACGGCGAGTATCATTTTTACGGCGGGCACCGCCTGTGGCGCGCGCCCGAAAGCCCAAACCGCACGTATATCCCCGACGATACAGGCGTGACGATCAAGGAAGTGCAGAACGGGATCAAACTTTCAGGCGCAGAGGAGCCGGGAACGGGACTGCGCAAGGCGATCACGATTCAGATGAGTTCGAGCCAGCCGTTTATCATCGTCAAGCACAAGATCGAAAACCTGGGAAGTTCCGTTGTGAGGCTTGCGCCGTGGGCAATAACAATGCTTCGACCCAACGGCACAGCTCTCCTGCCGCAGCAGGTGGGCAATCTCGATGACGACGGCGTGCTCCCCAACCGCCGCTTTGCCCTCTGGCCTTATTCGCGGTGGGATGATTCGCGGCTGCGGCTTGGCGATGATTTTGTCACCGTCAGCGCGGATGGGATCGCCAACCCGTTGAAAATCGGTTACTTCAACCCGCACGGCTGGCTGGGGTATGTGTATTTTGATGTAATGTTCGTCAAGCGCTTTGGTGTTCGGCGCGATGAGGACTACCCCGATGTCGGGTGCAACGCGGAAGTCTACGTCAACGCCCGCGCGCTCGAACTCGAAAGCCTCGGTCCGTCCGTCGAACTCGCGCCGCAGGTGGATGTTGTCCATACCGAAACGTGGGAAGTGTACGATACGAATAAAATCCCAACCGATCTTTTACGCGGCAAGCCGCTGAATGAAATTATACAACGGTAAAATTTTCTGGAGCCCTCGTTGAGAACAGTTGTCATCGTCTCAGCCATTGCTGAATGGAACGGCGTCAAACCGTTGTTCCCCGATGCGAAGATCGAATCCTTCCCATACGGTGAATGTTTCGATGCGCTGATTGCCGGCCGCGAGATTCGATTTTTTCACAGCGGCTGGGGGAAGATCGCCTCCGCCGGATGCATGCAATATATTCTCGATCACCAACAGCCCGATCTTATCGTCAATCTGGGGACGTGTGGAGGCTTCGAGGGAGAGATGAATCAGGGGGATGTGATCCTCGTGGAGCGCACCATCGTCTACGACATTGTGGAATTGATGGGGGATTTGGACATCGCAGCTTATTACGCTTCGTCCCTCGACTTGAGCTGGCTCGCCGAGCCGTTGCCGTATCCCGCCCGACGCGCGCTCATCGCCTCCGCCGACAGCGACCTGCCGCCGCAGAAGATCTCCCTGCTCAAACCGCGAGGCGCCGTCGCCGCCGACTGGGAATCTGCGGCGCTGGCGTGGGTGGCACAAAAAAATAACGCGCGGTTGTTGATTCTGCGTGCCGTGAGTGATCTCGTGAACGAGAAGGAAGGTGAAGCCTACGATAACATGGAAGTCTTCAACGAACGCGCAAAGACGATCATGAAGCAATTAATCGACCAGTTGCCCGGCTGGCTCGATGCGGTCAGGTTATAAAACCATCTCCATCAGGATATCCTCCTGATCCACTGCATTGGGGATCGGAATTTCGTAAAACCCCAGCCACTTGTAGAATTCGATGGCTCGTTTCTGGTATATCGGGTCGGTCTCGAGCCTGATCCGTTCGTATCCTTTCCCGCGGGCAAATTTCAGCAGCTCCTGCATCATGCGGTAACCCAGGCCACGGCCGTGATACCCGGTCAGTAACCAGAGCCGCTTGAGTTCACAGGTTTGCTCATCCATGCGGCGGATTGCGCCTGTGCCAATCATCCGGCCATTTTCTGTTGTCACAAGGAAGATCCCGCCGTTCTCGAAATAATTCGCCTGTATGTTATCCATCTCCTCGAGAGTGCCGCCGGCTTCATATTTCGCCATGATTTCATCGACGGGCAGCGGATCGGAAAAGACATCCTTTGCAACCGTGAATATCAACCGTTTTGCTGTACCCCATTCATCCGGATTAATGGGGCGTATTTCAATCATCGCATGATTTTACCCTGCGGGCGTTATAATCTTCGAGGCTCACATGAATCCCCCAACGGCAGAAGAAATTCAAATTCAAAAACAAAATTTCCGCTACGTGCAAATCGATGCCGTGGGCGTGAGTATTTCAAACGTCGCCGCGCCGTTCCTGCCTGTATTTCTCACGCGCCTCGGCGCGTCGAATTTTCAGGTGGGTCTGTTGTCGTCCATGCCCGGTGTGACCGGTCTCCTGCTTGCGATTCTCGTGGGTCGGTTTTTGCAGACGCGCAGGAACATCGTGCCGTGGTACAGCCTCTCGCGTTTGATGGTGATACTGTGCTATGCGTTCACTGGAATTCTGACCCTGCTGATCCCCGCGGAATATACCATCATCGCCTCTCTGGCGATATGGGCATTTGCCACCCTGCCGCAGACCGCGCTTGCGGTGGCGTTTTCCGTGCTGATGAATGAAGTGGCAGGACCCGAGGGTCGATATGAACTATTGAGCCGCCGTTGGGCAATCTTCGGTCTGACCGGTGTGGTGGGTACGTTTATCGTTACACGGTTAATCGGCTTCCTTCATTTCCCCTTGAATTATTCGATCATGTTCCTCGTGCTGTCGCTTGGCGGTTTCATCAGTTATTACTTTTCGAGTCGGATCAGTGTTCCCGATCAAATGCCGCCGACTTTTGCGAAAAGCGCATCGATGCGCGAAAGCCTGCAAAACTACCTGTCGCTGGTGCGGAGCAGCCCAAAGTTCGTATCGTTTGCATCGAAGCGATTCGTATACTTCTCCGCGCTGGCGTTGAGCCTGCCGATTATGCCGTTGTATTTCGTGCGCGAAGTGCATGCCACCGACAGCCAGATCGGCACAATCAGCATGGTTATGAGCCTGGTGATGCTCGCGGGGTATTACATCTGGCCCCGGGTGTCGCGCGCCCGCGGCGGTCGGACCGTCCTGTTGGCGTCCACATTCGGCATGATGCTCTATCCCGCGCTGATCGCCTCCACCACGCGCGTCGACTTGATCATTCTATTTGCCGGCGTTGCAGGGTTCTTTGCCGGGGGACTGGATTTGGTGTTCTTCGACGAGTTGATGAAAACGGTCCCGCCCGAGTTTAGTGCCACCTTCGTCTCGCTGGCGCAATCGATGCAGTACTTTGCCATGATCGTTGCGCCGCTGACCGGCACGTGGCTGGCAGGGTATATCGGGTTGGACGGCGCGTTGTGGTTGAGCGCCGGGCTGCGTCTGATTGGCTTTCTGTTATTTTTGAAGAGGGATGCCTGATACCAATCACGGTACAGGTGTGGTCGTCTCTGTCGCTGGAACGAGGGTGACTCCGAGCAGGCGCGCCATCTCGAAGGTGTATTGATCGTATTCGCTACGGGCTGCCGCCATGCCCTGGTTGAGTGTGTTCGCATCCGCGCCGCCGACGAAGGCAATTAGTGTATCGATGACGGAGTTCATGTGTGCGAGTTGGTAACTCTTCAGAGATTCGAGGCAGGGAGGAATGGGTTGATCCTCTGCTTCGCGCCGGATGCGCTGCATGTCTGTGATCGACGGTTGCAGTTGTTCGCGCGGCAGGTTTGCTGCCAGTTCGGATGCATCGTTGAATTCACGCTGGAGATCGTTCACGGGGTTGATGGTCTGGTTCAGATTTTGGCTCAGGCATGGATCGGGTGTCCTGGTTGCCTCCACCAGGTCTGGCGTCGCGGAGGTCCCGCAGGCGGCGATAGTCAGAAGTAGAAGGGCAAAGATGGGGAGACGTTTGTACGTCATGCTGAACTTCCTATGATTAAAAGAATGGAGGGACGGGGTGTGCCGTCCCTCCATTATACCGTTTGGTCGGCCGAATTTACTTCGCGACGAGCACGAATGTACCGGTTGTCTCCGTGGTTAGCACGTTCAACGATGACCCATTCGACGAACTCATCTTGTATAATCCGCCGCCTGCATCTGTGGATAGCACACTGGCAAGATTGCCGGCATTCATCGGTTGTGTGATCTCAACCCATGCTGTCCCGTTCCAGAAAAGCACCGCAAATTCCGTCCCGCCGGGAAGCGGGTAATGGAACTCAACGCCGGCATTATCTGGCAGAGCATCCAGCGCCTGGCTGTCGGAGAGGACCTCAAGATCAATACCCTGAACGAAGTCGTATCCATCTGGCAACACGCCGGGGAGGGCGTCTTCTGTTATCTGGTTGAGTACAGCCTGATGATGGCACAAGCTGTGGAATTTCATCAGCACACCGAATGCGTTCACGGAACTCGTGCAATCGAGGTCGATCAATTCACCACCGGTCACGAGGATGATCCCGCCGCCGCCGCTGCTGCTGCTGCTGAATATTGTGGTGGTGGGTACTCTAGTATAGATGACGGTAACCATAAAGGTAACCGAGGCTGTGTTACCTTGACGGTCGGTCGCGGTGCAGGTCACGATCGTGTCGCCGACCGGAAAATTGCTTCCCGATGGCGGCTTGCAGGTTGCGACTCCGGGACCATCTACAACATCATATGTCGTGGGGGATGAGAAGTAGACGACTTTGGATGCGTTTCTCGTGCTTGCGAAAATATCCGCCATCGCTGAGATTGAGGGTGCTGTCGTATCCTGAATGGTAACTGTGAACGCGCCCGTCGCGGTGTTGCCGCGCGTGTCAATTGCAGAGCAATTCACCGTGGTCATGCCGGGCAGGAAAGTACTTCCCGAAGGCGGAACGCACGTAATCGGGCGCGCTCCATCAACGAGATCGCTGGCTGAAGCGGAGAAGGTCACTACATTGCCGGCAGGGCCGGTTACCTGCTCGGTGATGTTGGCCGGAAGCGTCAATGTGGGCGCGGTTGTGTCTGCTACAGTGATAGTGAAACTCTCGGTGGAGGAATTGTTCGCGTCGTCCGTCGCGCTGCAGCTGACCGTTGTGGTTCCAATAGCGAATGTGCTGCCAGACGCGGGTAGGCATGTGACCGTGGGTGAGTTGTCGAGGTTGTCACTGGCAGATACAGAGTAGATGACAGCCGCGCCGGACGGACCTGTTGCCTCGGCGGTCAGGTTTCCAGGAAGGTTCAATGTAGGATCCGTGAAGTCGATGCTGATACCCGTCTGGGTATCCGAGGCCGTGTTCCCAGACAAGTCCTCGCAAGTACCGGTTACAGACTGGTTCGCGCCTTCGATGCTGAGAGTCTGTGTCACGGTCGAACTGACGACTCCGGAAAGCGCGTCAGTGCAAGACCAGGCGACCGTGACATTTGTGCTATTCCAGCCATTGACGTTGGGCGCGGGTATCCGGCTTACGAAGGAAATGACGGGGGGTTCAAGATCCACCACGGTTGTCACGTTATAGCAATTGCTGGTGGGCGGACTATTGCTGTCATTGCCGGTGCAGGTGGGGGCCGTCCAAATGTTAAGCGTGGTGTTTGCAGGAGACGCTATTTCAACTCCATATTCCTGGTTATTGTTGAAGGTACCG
>DATKAU010000248.1:0-5826 GCA_035514655.1 Anaerolineales bacterium | reverse complement strand
CCATTGCCATTAAAACAGGCATCGCCTTCTCCCGCGCGGACGCATCCCCGCCGACCATGATGGGGAGCGTGCCGTTCCTCGCGCCGATGTCGCCGCCGGAGACAGGCGCATCGATGGCGAACACATTTTTCTCTGCAAGTTTCTGCGCGATCACGCGAGCGGAGGCGGGTTTAATGGTGGAGTTATCCACATAGATCAGTCCGTTATACGCGCCTTCGATGATGCCTCGTTCGCCCAGCACCACCTGTTCCACATCGGGCGTATCGGGCAGGTTGGTGAAGACCACATCCACGTGCGCCGCGACCCCCGCCGGCGTGGACGCGGCAGTCGCGCCTTCCGCGACGAGTTCATCCACGGCTTCGCGCGAACGGTTGTGAACGAACAGGGGAAACCCCGCCTTGAGGATGTTACGCGCAATGGACTTGCCCATCAACCCCAGACCAATATACCCGACTTTGATCATGAGTACTCCTTGAAGTTTCGAAAGGTTGCAAAGGATTTCAGGATTATACCCTTTGGGTCATCCCACCCCATCGTGATCGCCATTTCATTCCCCTATGGCTGGGGAATGAAAAATCCCCGCACGCGCGGGGATTTTTGGTGAAACGATTTTTTCCGGTCAATGCGCTACACGTATTTCTCGCGCAGGACAGAGGAGATGTAGTCCATGGATGCCACAACGATGGCGATGGCGAGCATCTGCGCGCTGGCAGCGCGGTAGTTCAACAGGTTGATGTTTTGCTGGAGCAGGAAGCCGATCCCGCCGCCGCCCACGAATCCGATGATGGTGGACATGCGTACGTTGATATCCCAGCGGTACATGGTGTAGGAGATATACGGCGGGATGATCTGCGGGATGACCGCATACATGATGGTCTGCAGGCGGTTCGCGCCGGTGGCCTGGATGGCTTCGAGCGGTCCCGCCATGATGCTTTCCACCTGCTCGGAATACAGTTTTGCCAGGCTGACGATGGTGTGCAAGCCAAGAGCCATGACACCTGCAAAGGGTCCGATACCCACCCAGACGACAAACACAATCGCCATCACCAACGCCTCGATGGAACGCAGGGCATTGAATATGGTGCGGGAAACATAGTAAATGATCATTCCGCTGGGCACCGCATCGGTGGATTTATATAACAGGCTGGCAAACAGTCCAAATAGTGCGCCAATGCCGCCGGCATAGGCAAGGTACACATTGATATCCCTGAACTGGTAAAACCAGTTGACGATCGCCATGAGGATGATCGCCAGCATGGCTCCGGCGACGAATGCCAGCACATGATGGCTCACGCGCGACAACATATCTCTGCGGCGGCTCAGTCCCTCCCCCCATCGGGCTGCCAGACTACTGAAAGCCCCCGCACACCCGAGCCCGACAAATATTCTAATCACGGTATTTAGAATATCACCCAAGTCGCGGATGAAACGCCCTAAAAATCCAAAATTTCCCAGGGTTTTCTCCAGGGTGCTTCCCCAGGTGAGCATCAGGAAGGAGACCAGATACAGCATGATGATGAAGAGAAAGGATGCAACCAGCAATACAACCATGCGCGCGGCCCTCACCCCTGCACTCGGAACCTGAACCTCCTGTTGCGGCAGCGCCCAGCGCAAGCCGAACCAGACCACCAACGGGGTCGTGACGGCTCCCGGTAATGCCAGCATCACACTGCCGGTGAATATCTGGCTGATCCGCGATGACCAGTCCGCAATCTGGAAACCCAGATAAAGGCCGATCGGAATCAGCAGGATGGAGAGGGACATGCCCAGCAGGGAGCTTTTCACATCCTTCATCAGGTTTCTTGAGGCAATAAAGCTCAACGGTATGGCGATGATCGTGCCGAGCGTGGTAGCCAGCAATGCCATGAAGACCGTTTCGATGATCTTATCCCAGGTGTCGTAGGCGGTTTGGGTCAAATAGGGAGAGCCGATATTGCGGCGCGTAATGGCAACTAACTCATGTGCCTCCTCACCGGGGCGATTGGGCAAAAGGATGGTCGTTTCGAAATGACCGAACCGGTCGATTTGAATGTTGGCGAGTTGCAGGTTGACGCCGCTTTCGAACGGGATCAGGTTCAACGGTCCGCGTGTGAGCGGCTCAAAGTTGAAGCCTTCCACGTGGACGTTGGTACGCACATCACTGCAGGCAGGCGTGACGACCATATGGGGTTGAGTCTTATCCGCAATGGGGTCCGGCTCGAAGCCGCCCTCCGGGCAGGGAATCATCACCGGCACACGCACTTCGAATACATCTTTTTCATATTCGAAGATGCTGGGGTGGGCGAGGGCGCGCAGGATGCGGAAAAGCTGTTGCTGGCGATTTTCAGACTTGGTTTCACCGAGGTTGACCTTGGTTACTTGAAAGCCATAGGCATACACCACGAGCACCAGCAAAACGCCAATACCGACTTTGAGGGAGCGGAACGGATCGGATTTCCTGTTTTTCATCCCAGCCTCCTAGCCTACACGTTCCGCTTCGCGGCCGTAGATATCCTTGAATTTGGCATCGTCAATATCCTTGGGCGAGCCATCGAACATGAGCCGGCCCTGGTTGAGCGCCACCACGCGGTCGGCATAGCGGTGCACCAGGTCGAGGAAGTGCAGACTGCACAACACGGTCATGCCATCCTCCTTGTTGATCTTTTCGAGATACTGCATGATGCTGTGCGCAAGGACCGGGTCGAGGCTGGCAACCGGCTCATCTGCCAGGATCATTTCGGGATTTTGCATCATGGCGCGGGCGATCCCCACACGTTGCTGCTGACCGCCGCTCAACTCGTCGGCGCGGTGATGAGCTTTGTCGGCAATCCCCACCCGTTCCATTTGTTTGAAGGCGTTCTCATTATCGCTTTTTGGAAAACGATTGACCAGGCTCCAGGCCGGGTTGACGTATCCCAGGCGGCCCGCCAGCACATTCGTCAGCACCGGGGAACGATGCACAAGGTTGAAATGCTGGAACACCATGCCTATCTTGCGCCGGATGCGGCGTAACTCATCGTCTGACGCATCCGTAACATCCTGGTCGTGCCAGAATACTTTCCCGCTGGTCGGTTCGATCAGTCGGTTGATGCACCGTAATAATGTGGATTTGCCGGATCCGCTCAAGCCGATGACCGCCAGAAACTGGCCCTGCGGTACATCGAAGGTGACATCGGTCAGGGCTTGCACGCCACCGGTGTATATTTTCGTCAGGTTTTGGATTTTTAACATGAAGATCACCACAAGAGGATGAATCTGTCCGGTTAAAAATCCCGGACAGGGATTGACCTGTCCGGGATTTTTATTACAGAAATCGATTAGTTGCCAAGACCTTCGAGGGTCAAACCGGTAGCTTCCACCATCTGGCGGATCACATCGTACTCGGCGTCCGTGGCGGGATCAATACCTGTCCAGCCGTAGAAGTCCTGGTTGCCCAGGGATTCGTTCCAGGCTTCGGTCTGCGAGAAGGCGACAAGTGCTTCTTCGATCTGGGCACGCACGTCAGCCGGGAATTCGGGACCGAACGATAGGGTGTCGTTGGGGATATCACCGGAGATCATCAGGATGCGGGTCTTCTGGATGATATCGGGCGCTTCGGTGCGGACGCCGGCGCGGGCATCCAACACGCGGTAATCCGCGTTCGGACCGCAGAATAAGCGCGAGCCGTCGGCATTCGGGGCGCAACTATCCACAAATTCAGCGGGAATTTCAGGGTTTTCTTTCGACCATTCTATGCCGCCTTCGGGATGCAGATACGGGCTGTAGAAGGTGGTTGCGAAATCCACGGAGCCATTGTAGAGCGCCAGCGCGGCACCGTTGTGGCTGCCACCGGTTTCAAAAGGCACAGGCTCGATTCCGGCTTCCTGGAACATGATGAGCGGCACCATGTAACCGGAGGTGGAACCCGGGTCGCCGTAACCCCAGGTCAGGCCGTCGAGGTCTTCGATGGAGTCAATGTCGCTGTCGCGCGGGACCAGGATCTGCGCCCAATAGACGGAATGGCCAAAGCGGACGGCTTTAAACGCGACATCCACACCGCATAACTGGCTGGCGAGGGCGTAACCGAGTCCGGGGATGAAGCCGATTGTGTCTGTGGGTGAAGCACACATTTCTTCAATCGTGGCGGCATACGAAGTCGGCACGATTACTTCGAAGGTGAGACCCGTGGCTTCGTTCAACGCCTGAGCCATCACTTCACCGCCGGTGACGATCACGCTCGCTTCCACAGAGGGGACGAACAACACCTTGATGGGGTGTTCAGGCGAGCCGACAGCCGGCATCGGGGCTTCGGTCGGCGCTTCGGTCGGAGCTTCAGTGGGGGCTTCGGTGGGCGCCTCCGTCATGACTTCGGTAGCCACGGGTGTGGCAGGCGCACAGGCAGAGAGCGCGAGTGCGAAGACCGTCATCACGGCGAGGAACAAATAGAGTGACTTTTTCATGTTTCTTCTCCTGTAAATATTTTGAATTTGGGAAGTCTCCCAACAGGTAAAAAATATACTTCTGAATGGGGAATTAAACAAGTGCCCTTTGATTAAAAAACTCACTTGTAGGAGAACCTGCGCAGGTCAGGTTTTGCTTCATAATAGACCTCTTGCAAAAGTCATTCCGCCGCAGCCCAGCAGGGGATGATAAGTCACAGAGTCGCGGAGACTTTATTAAAGGTCTTCTCTGCCGTCTCGCATGATTTGCCTGGCAAATCACGTGCCGCCGTTGTTCGCGGCACGAACGGTGTGTTCTCTGCTCGCTGGCGCGGTCTGTGGCAAGAAAAAGGGTTACCTATGGAAGAGGTCCGATATTATTTTCAGTTGAATTCCCGCGCCGCAGACGATCTCTGATCAAAGCAAAGAACCTGCCCCTCGAAGGAGGAGCAGGCTTGTCCTGAGTTTTAACGAAGGGTACCGGTTGAGAGAGAAACTTCGTCTTATTTGATCGTATACGTCACGTTGACACTCACCATGAAGGTCAACTGCCCGGGCTGGATCGGCACCACGGCCGCTTCTGCTCCGCCACCGCCACCACCGCGCCCGTCATACAGCGGGTAGGGCTGGCTGTCGGTGAAGGTAATCGACTGGATATCGCCGATCGTCACACCAGCCACGGCGGCAAGTTCCTCCGCCTTTTCCTTTGCATCTGTAATGGCATCCGCGCGCGCTTGTTTGAGGGCGGTATCCCTGTCCGCCACATCGAACTGGATGCTATTGACGGTGTTTGCACCGGCGGAGACCACCGTATCGAGCAAACCGCCGAGTTGGGTGAGATCGCGGATGGTCACGTAGACTGTGTTATCCACCGAGTAATACTTCTCACCCGTCGTTACGCCGGTGAGCGGATCGTACTTGTCGAACGGGTAAATGCTGAAGTTGGTGGTGCGGATGTCCTTGGCATCGATTCCGAAATCGGTGAGCGCCTGGATCATCGTCTCGGTCTGGGTGTTGTTCGCCGCCACCGCATCGGATGCGGTAGGCAATTCGGTGTGCACGCCGAGGTAAATGTAGGCGATATCGGGCACGAGATACGCCGTGCCCGTGCCCGTCACGCTCAGATTGGGCGTGGTCGCGGACCCGCCCGCGGCGGGCGCGCACGCGCTGACGAGGATCGCCAGCAGGGCAAGTGTGGTAAACAGAACGGATTTGGTCTTCATATCAGAACTCCTTTTGAAATTTTTCCACTATAAAAGACGCCGGGCGCGCCGGAAAGTTCCCGCGCACAGCTTGAATTTTAGCTCAATTGCCTGTACAATCCTTGTACATTTGTTCTAAACATCATGCCCATCGATTACCAGCAGGTGTACGAAAAGATTCAGGAGATCGGCAAAGGCGCGCGCGAACGGAAGAAGACGCTCGAGGA
>DATKAU010000247.1:0-5518 GCA_035514655.1 Anaerolineales bacterium | reverse complement strand
TGCGCGACATGGGAATTACCACCCTCAAAGTTTTCACCGCCTACAACGGCAGGCTGCGGATCGACGATGGCAGGATCTTCAAGGCATTGCAGATTGCAAAGGATAACGGCATGCTCGTGATGGCGCACTGCGAGAACGGAGATGTGATCGAAACACTGACCGCCCAAGCCCTTGCCGCTGGTTACACTACTCCTGAATGGCACGCGATGACGCGTCCCGCGTGGGGCGCGGTGGAGGCGACCCTGCGCATGGCGGCGATGGCGGAACAGGCGGATTCACCCGTCTACATTGTTCACATGAATGTGGGCGGCGAAGTAGACATGCTCAAGTACGCGCGCGAACGCGGCGTCAAGGTGATGGGGGAGACCTGCCCGCAATATTTATTTTTTACGATTGATGATTTACGCAAAGCCGACGGCGCGAAATGGATTTGCTCGCCGCCCATGCGGACTCAGCCGGATAACGCGCGCTTGTGGGAGGGGTTGACCGAAGGCATATTGCAGACGGTTGGGACGGATCATTGTCCGTTTTTCTACGATGGTACCAAGCCTATTGTCTACGAGGGAAGCGAGATCGCCATTCCGGGCAAAGAACTTGGCAAGGATGATTTCACGAAGATTCCGAACGGTTTGCCGGGGATTCAAGATCGTATGCCCGTGTTGTGGACGACCGGCGTGCGAACGGGGAAGATCACCGCGAACCAGTTTGTGGCATATATGAGCACGAACCCCGCGAAGATATTTGGTCTCTACCCGCGCAAAGGCGCCCTGCTCGAAGGCTCGGATGCAGACGTGGTAATCTGGGACCCCGAAAAGAAAGTGAAATACGGCGTCGCCATGTCGCGCCAGCGAACGGATTACAACTTATATGAAGGCTGGGAGCTGATCGGTTACCCGGAAAAAGTCTTCCTGCGCGGCCACTTGATCGTTGATGGTGACGGATGGGAGGGCAAAATGGGTATGGGCCGGTTTCTGAATAGGAAAGAAGGACAGGTGATCTAGACCGTCAAAGACCTCTTCGTCCCAGGAAATTTTGCAGCTCGTTTCTGGCGTGGTCGATCCTCTTCAGGCGGGATTCTTTCTTCAGGTTGAAGCCCACTTCCTGCGCGACAGGTTGAAGGAGAATGTAGAGCATCTCATCCTTCACTCGAACTTCTTTGGGAGGATGACCCTGTGCAAGCTTTTGCACCACTTTTGCAGGAACTTCCGACCACATGGCTTCCATGGAAGGAACGGGAGTCAGCAACTCGACGCCGAGTATCATGCCGCTGTCATGATCCGCCAGCATGAGCATGAATGGAAAGAACGGTCGCTCATTGGTTTTTTCCTGGACAGGTTCACTCATCATGTGCAGGTCAATCTCGAGCGATAGATTTCCGGGCATCATTTTGCGAAGGGCTTCCAGCGATTCTTCATCCATCATCAGATCGAGTGTCATTTCCTGGCGGAAGGTGACGCGCGTTACGCTGTCTTGCCACTTGCCTTGATTGCTCACGCGCACAAGGTACTCATTCTCGGGCTCGGTCGGTGTGAGAATGGCAGGATCTTTCATGAAGCGGGGCGCGACCTGTAAAAGCTGTTCCAGTGCGCAAATCAGCGTTTCAGCCTCAATTTTTTCGATGTGCCAGGGAAGGCAACCGGGTCGATAACTGCGAAATTGGGGCCAGTCATTTGCGCCGCGGTATTTACGCCCCAGTTTTTTCATTACTTCGCGATCCTCCTTGGAGATCATTTCGCGATCTTCGAATGATGCTTGCAATTGCGGCACCTGCAGGACAAATTCCGGCGCGAGGTTGGGGCCCTGTGAGTGCATATTCCAGAAGCCGCCCAGTCCCTTTACTCCCTGATAGACAGCCACGGCAAAATGCTCGCCTAACATTCCCATGACGCTGACAAACCCCAGTTCTTTCGTGTCGGGCATTTGGACACCAAAGATATCGTCCTCTTCCATCCATTCCCAGGGGGCAAGTTCCTTTACCTGTGCCATCAGGTCATACAGTCTATTCCATTCATCGAGCGATGGGGGATTGATTTTCGCCATTTGAGAGCCTCTCTTCCTGTTCAAGTATTTCCTTCAGCTTCGGATGTCCTGCATACACCCCGCGGTATCTTTCCGGTAGCAACACTGCGATCTGGCACATGATTTCATCGGTATATTTCTGAAGTGCAGCTTCGCGATTCTCCTTGGGGAGCGGGGGAATGATGAATGGCTTTGTGCTTGTCAGCGTAATCTTTGATTTTATGAATCGTTTCACATTTTCCAGAATAACTTTATCTTCTGTTCCGGTGATTGCAATCGGCACAACCGGGAAGCCAGAACGCGCTGCGAGATAAGCCACGCCAGGCTTGCCCTCGAGCAATGAGCCGGTCAGGGAACGCGTCCCCTCCGGCGCGATGACGAGGCATTTCCCCTCCTCCATCAGTGTGATCATCTTTCGTAGGGCTTTCAGGTCGGGGTTATAGCGGTCCACGAAGAGAAAGTTCAAATGTTTTCCCAGCCAGCGGATCCAGCCAATCTTCTCCCACTTTTCAGCGACGGGAATGAACAGATCTGTGCGGTCGATTCCGTAATAGACCATCACAATATCCAGAATACCGATATGGTTCGCCGCGATAATCATCCCGCCGGTGAGAGGGACGTTTTCCTTTCCGCGTAATTCGAAGCGCGCGATCGAATTGAGGAAGACGCGGATCAGGAATCGAAGGACAGACAGCATGCCTATTGTCCGGCGAGCAGTTCCTTCAGGCGCGGATGATCCGTGTAGAAGCCGCGGTATTTCTCGGGGAGCATCGCGCCGATCCGGCACATGATCTCATCGGCTGCTTCCCGCATGGCTTGTTCGCGCCCCTTGCCTTTCGGAACATCGATTTTGAACAGCTTTCCCACCTTCACCACAATCTTCGACCGTCGGAATCTTTTGAGATTCTCGAGCACGGCTCGATCCTCTGTGCCGGTTATCGCGACTGGAATCACCGGGTACCCACTCTTGCTGGCGAGGAACGCCACGCCGGGTTTTGCCTCCTGCATGGCTTCGGTTTTCGAGCGCGTGCCCTCCGGTGCAATGACCAGTAATCCACCCTTTTCCATGCGCGCCAGGATCTCACGCAATGCGGAAAAATCAGCCTCGAAACGGTTGAGCCAGATGGCATTGGCGGATCGCCCAATCGCGCCGAACAAAGGATGGTTCTTGTATTTCTCCGCCACCGGCATGATCAGATCTTCGCGGTCGATCACGCACAGCATGGCGGCGGTGTCGAGCCTGCCAAGGTGGTTCGAAGCGCCGATCAGGTTACCGCTGGGGACGTTCTCGATGCCGTGCACTTCGATGTCGGTGATGAGCCGCATCATGAATCGAACAATAAAACGCATCGTTCTGAATTTCATGCCGCCAATTGTACAATAGACCTCTTGCAAAGGTAAGTCTGCCTCAGTCCCTCAAGGTGATGATAAGTCGCTGAGTCGCGGAGACTTCTTAAAAAGATTTCCCGGCGCTCTCTGTGTCTCTGTGGCAGGAGAAAAAGCCGCAGATGCAAGAGCTCAAATAAAAAAAACGGACGGCTTTCGCCGTCCGCCTGATAAATTGAATGGATGTCTCGGGAGGGTTATCTCCACAAATAATCGTTGGATCGTTTGTTTCGGTTTGCGCCTTGTGAGCCGTACTTCTCGAACATGCGCTGGAATATCTGCGTGTCGCCTGGGGCGATGTTCACGATTTCGAAGCCGACGTTGAAGGTGTTGGGATCGATGAAATCCCTCTTGACCCATTTGCTGCGGGCGATGAATATCATCGAGTTCTTGTCGGCAATGTCGGACGTGAGGTCCAAATGCATGCGGAAATCCCTTCCGGGTGGAATCTCGTTCTTGCAGTCCAGCTTGAAACCGCCTGAGCTGATATCGGAAAGATAGCCGATGGTCTGCTTGGTCGCCTCGTCCTTGACCTGCATGTAATATGCAAAGTCGCGGCGATCAATCTTCCTTTTGTCTGGCATTTTTTCTCCTTTCCTTTAATAACAGTATATGTCAAATGCGTGAAAAATGTGTTAACAAATAATGTGATTGCAACAAAACGAAGCCACAGGTGACAGGCGTGTATCTGCAGGCGCCAGATATGGTTTGAACGGATGGTTTACGACGCTTTGAGAATATGCGTGAGGATCGTGGCGCCAGAGCCGCCGATGTTCTGAGCCATGCCGATTCTCGCGCCGTCCACCTGGGTCTTTCCGCATTCGCCGCGCAATTGCTGGGCGACCTCCACGATCTGGTAGATCCCGGTCGCACCGACGGGATGCCCGCGCGCCTTCAATCCGCCGCGAGTGCAGACGGGCACGCGTCCATTCGGGCTTATTACTCCATCCAGGCCGAGTCTCACACCCTGACCGCGTTCTGCAAACCCGCACGCTTCGAGCGATAGCGCTGACATGATCGAAAATGCGTCGTGCAATTCGAATACATCGATATCCTCCCGGGTAACCCCCGCCATTTCATAAGCGCGAGTCGCGGAGTGGTAGGCGGCGGATAGGAACAGAGGATCCTTTCGCGAGTGTATGGCAATCGAGTCCGTTGCAGACGAGGAGCCTGCCACCAGAATACGTGGTCGTCCTGTCACCGACGCGACCTTCTCTGCGGGGACGAGGAGCACAGCCGCCGCGCCGTCGCCGATCGGGGATGCGTCCAGCAGGTTGATCGGCGTGGCGATCATCGAGGATTTTTCAAATTTTTCCACCGTGATTTTTTCATGCAGGCGCGCAAACGGGTTGTGCATGGCGTTTGCGTGCGCATTGATCGAAAACGGCGCGAAATCCTCGTGTTTCCAGCCGAACTCGTGCATGTAGCGGCGCATGACCAACGCGTTGATGCCCACGAATGAGATGCCCTGCTCCACTTCGTAATCCGCGTCTGCCGCGGTGGCGAGGGCGGAGGTCACATCATGGCCCGTCTTGTCGGTCATCTTCTCGACGCCGACCACGAGGGCAGAGTCCGTGTCGCCGGCGGAAACAGCCATGAGCGCCGCGCGAAGCGCCGCCGCGCCCGAGGCGCACGCGGCTTCCACCTTCACCGCTTCCTGCTTCCATAGCCCGATCCAATCGGAGAAGTACACGCCGAGTTGGTTCTGCGAGTCGATTATCGGCGAGAGCATGTTGCCGACGTACAACGCGTCCACCTTCTCCATGCCGGCATCCTGCATGGCGGCGAACGCGGCTTCACCGCCGATCTCGCGCAGAGACTTGTCCCAGTGCTCGTCGATTTTGGTCTGCCCGATCCCAAGGATGGCTACAGGTCTCATGATTTTCTCGATGCTAATTTTAACTGAATTGCCTATCATCTTCTATCAAAAAAGGAGCGGCTCATCGCCGCTCCTTTGCCTGCTCAAAACACGTGATTATCTATCGCCGCCTCTGCCGTTGTCATTGCCGTTCCCTTGTCCATTGCCATTGTCGTTGCCCTGGCCATTACCGTGCCCGTTTCCGTTCCCATTCTGGAGTTGGGTTTCCTGTCCGTCTTCCGTCAGCGGATCTGC
>DATKAU010000246.1:0-2532 GCA_035514655.1 Anaerolineales bacterium | reverse complement strand
GGCTTCCAATACACCCCGCTGATCGTCGGAGTGGTTGTCTCAGCGGTCATATTGATTATCGCTGCGATCCTGGCATCCATCCCGCAAAAGCCTGAATTGAAGGTGTCGTTCAAAGACAAGAGCAAAGAATCGCTCGAAGCTGAACGCCGCATGTTGAAGGAATCCATTGCAGATGTGGAACGCCTGCGAAAATCGGGTGAAGTGACAGGCGACGCGTATCTCGCGCGGCTTAAACGCCTGCGCGGCGATCTCGCTGAAAACGAAACCGCGTTCAAAGCCGCAGGCTTCCCGATCAAGGTGGAAACGATTCAATGCCCGAACTGCGGCGGCACGCTCGAACTCGGCATGGACAAATGCGAATACTGCGGGCAGGTACTGTTATCGTAGCAGTTCGTAACACAAACAAGAAACAGCGCGAAGGCTTGGCCTTCGCGCTGTTTTGTTCACCATTTACAAGATTATTGCACCGTAAAACGAACCGTCGCGCTCGGCACTCCGTTGAATGAGACTTCGACACGATACGTACCAAGGGGCCAGCCGCCATCCGGGGGCTCGAAATAGAAAAAGATGATACCGTTATACGTTTCGTCGACGACGGTATATTCCACGGTATCGATCAGGAAGTTCGGGTCGACGCCCTCAACAGACTCGGCATACCAATCTGAGGAAACCACATTGCCGCTGACGCCATTCGCAAGGTCGTTCACAACATAGACCGTGTCGAACGCGCCGAACGATGAGGTGGTATTAATCCCATCCTCATCCAAGGCGGTACGGGTGTTACTCAAGGTCGGGTCGCCGCCGAGCGCGCAGGCGAGCGATGAGGCAACCAGCGCCAGCAGGGCAAGCAGGATGGGCAATTTATTCTTCATGACAAGAGCTCTCCTTTTTATGGAATTTGGGCAATATGGAATCCAGTATACCATTCGGGCAACTGCAATGACAGGACTCAGAAGTCATGGGGAGAAACAAATGTGCAGTAAGGAGTAAAGACAAAATTCTCCGCGACATTACGCACGCTTCTTCGACTCGCATTTATTCCACCTCAATATAGATCCGCTTGTTGATCGCGCCTTTGCTTTTGTAATCCGTTACGCGGATCGTGCCGATCTCGTTCGTGTTGCGGACGTGCGTCCCGCCATCTGCTTGCAGGTCAAGCCCGACAATTTCGACCGTGCGCACCTGCACGATCCCTTCAGGCAGGAGGTTGATCTTCGTGCGGATCAGGTCCGGGATTTGAAACGCCTCCTCGCGCGGCAAAATCCTTACACGGATCTCGCGCCCGAGGGCGGCTTCCCTGTTCACCGCAGCTTCGATCTCACGGACGAGGTCCCCGCGCATGGTCTCAAACTCGAAGTCCATACGCCCTTTGAGCGGTTCCATATCGCCCCCGGTGACGAGCGCGCCGTAATCGCGGAAGACCGTACCGCACAGCACATGCAGGGCGCTGTGGGTGCGCATCAGCTTATATCGCCGCGCCCAGTCCAACTTCCCGTGTGAAGCGGAATCGGCGGAGGGCAACGACTCGGTCCCGCCGAGGAAGTGATGGACATCATCCCCCAGCTTCTTCACTTTTTCCACAGGGTACACTACCCCTGCAACCGAGAGCGAACCGAAGTCACACGGCTGACCTCCCCCGCCAGGGTAAAAGGCAGAGCGATCCAAGACCACCGCACGTTGATCGCCAGGGACATTGATTATCGTCGCATCGAACTCCTGCACATAACTATCGGTTTGATATAGCAATTCGGTCATTGCGCCTCCATTCCGTGAAGTGTACAGCAAATGATACAATCAGCCAATGGATCATACGGAGACTGAATGAACCCAAGGAAAATCGTCATCGACGGAAAGACCTACAACAGTGTGGAGGAAATGCCCGAGGATGTCCGCAGGAGTTACGAGGAGGCAATGAGGGGATTGGGCTCCACACCTCCCCCGGCAAATAATCCAATGCAAATTCTGAACAATGTCTTTGCGGATGGAAACAACAACGGCGTGCCGGATATTATTGAGAACCAGCAATTCATCAATGTTTCCGGAGGAATGAGTTTCGTCGTGGACGGCAAAACCTATGATAGCGTGGACGATCTCCCGCCGGATGCTCGCGCGAGATATGAACAAGCCATGAGCTCGATGGATGGGAATCGAAATGGGATGCCGGATTTTCTGGAAGGGATGATGAATGTGTCGAATCAGCCAGCCCAGCCTGCCATGACCACAACGGATTACACACCAGATACCACGCGTCACGCGTCGCGCCTTCCGATGCCTGTCTCTTCGCCGACCCTAACACCTGACACAACGAACGGCTGGGTGCTTGCGCTTGCCGCCCTCGCCCTGTTGTTCCTCTGCGCAGCCGGCGTGTTTGGCATCTGGTATTTCTTCCTCCGCTAAATTACTTGAGTTTAGAGTTCAAAGGACCTTAACAAGAAGTGGAACTAGCTGATAAAAGTAAGTTGTGACACAAACAACTATCAGCGAGTTCCGAGAAGCAGTATACCAAGAAGTGGTTTGGCGACCCGCCGCGAT
>DATKAU010000245.1:0-8176 GCA_035514655.1 Anaerolineales bacterium | reverse complement strand
GTCGAACAGACACTTACCCGTGCAAATCTCACGCTCAAGGATGTGGATGCGATTGCTGTCACGCGCGGTCCCGGTCTGGCGGGCTCCCTCGTGGTTGGCATGAATACGGCAAAGGGACTGGCTTTGGGATTGGATCTGCCTCTCGTCGGTGTCAATCACCTTGAGGGGCACATTTATTCAGCCTGGGTATACAACGTGGGAGACGCGGCTCCTGCTGAACCGCAATTCCCACTAATGGCGCTTCTTGTCTCGGGAGGGCATACCGAGTTGAATCTCATGACCGATCACCTGACCTACAAACGCCTCGGCGCCACACTGGATGATGCTGCCGGTGAGGCGTTCGATAAGGTGGGCCGCCTGCTTGGTCTTCCCTTCCCGGGCGGGCCTGCGATTCAAAAAGCCTCGGAGTCCGGCGACCCGACGCGATATAAATTTCCGCACGCCAAGCTGGATAATCCGTGTGATTTTTCCTTCAGCGGGCTCAAAACTGCCCTGTTGTATGCAGTCAACGATTTAAAGAAAAAATCCTCCACACTTCCAGTGGAGGATTTGGCGGCATCCTTTCAGGCGACAGTGGTGGATATTCTTTTCAAGAAGACGATGCAAGCTGCGCGTGAGTACAGGGCGAAAGAGATTCTCGTCGCAGGCGGTGTTTCCGCCAACCGGGCGTTGCGCGAAGCATTCCAAGCACAGACTGAATTCAAGGTTCACATCCCTGCGATTTCTCTTTGCACCGACAATGCCGCCATGATCGCATCGGCAGGTTATTATCGTTATACTTTGGGGCATATCTCGGGCATGGAGATGGACGTCCAGCCGACGTGGGCGCTTTCGTAGAAAAACAAGACCTCACAAGAGTTTGAAACCTGTGAGGTCTTCCCATAAATAACCCAAACCGCCTTTGGCTTGCCCGAGCCGTAGGCGGTTTGTTAAGGAGAATGCAACCATCATTATATTCTTCGAGTTTAAGCCAACCTGAACAAAGATTAAATAGGGGATGAGAGTTTTGAATTGATTTCTTCAAGTGAAATTGGTCCCTCACGCAGAATCGTCAACTCACTCGTAGTGCAATCTACCAATGTGGATGGAATTCCGCCGGGGGTTTTACCGCCATCGATAACCAAAGGGATGCGTCCGTTGAGCTGTGCCAGGACTTCCTGTGCAGAGGTTGGGCTTTGTCCGCCAGAGATGTTGGCTGAAGTCACTGCCATGGGTCCTGCGGCGCGAAGCAGGGCGCGCGCCACATCGTGATCGGGGACGCGCACGCCTACGGTGGGATTGGCTGAGACGGATTCGGGGAGAGTCAGCTTTTTGGGGACGAGACAGGTCAAAGGTCCAGGCCAGAAGCGGGCGGCGATTTTATATGCAATCTCCGGTATATCCTGCCCAACCTGTTCCATGTCAATCGTATCTGCAAGTAAAACCGGGATCGCTTTCTCAATGGGACGATCTTTCGCCGTATAAATCGATTCAACCGCTTTGCCGTCATATACCAGTGCGCCGACTCCGTACACAGTATCAGTGGGGAAGGCGACCAAGCCGCCTTCCTTCAAAACCTGGAGGGCGCTCCTGATCGCGTCGTTGGAAATCGACGAAATAACGATCGTCTTCATGTTTGTACCTCGAGCAGGCGGTCGCGGCCGGTGAGATCCTGATGAAGATGAATCTCGGCATGGGAAAAAAGATCGTACGCCAGGTCGAGAGCCTGCTCGCCGCGCGTCGCTTCAATCTCGAGCAGGATCAAACCCTTGGGTGCGAGCCATTCGGGCGCAATGCGGAGAAGTTTACGGATGATTTCGAGACCATCGCTGCCGCCATCAAGGGCAAGGGCGGGTTCGCGTCCATAAACCGGAAGGCTGTGCAAGGTGTCAGTTGGGATGTATGGCAGGTTTGCACAGATCAGATCGAAATGAAATTGCGTTGCCAACGGGTTGGAGTGCACGGGCAGTAAATCGCATTGAACGAATCCCAGATTGGCGAGGTTGAATTTCCGGGCATTGCGACGAGCCACCTGGAGCGCGGGAAGCGATAGATCGGTCGCTAAAACATACGCGTCGCGCACGTTCATGGCTATGGCTGTGGCAATCGCACCGCAGCCTGTGCCTACGTCTGCCACCGTCCGGCGTGCCGGCGATTTCTGCAGCCAGGCGATGGCTTTTTCAACCAGGAGTTCGGTTTCGGGGCGCGGGATGAGAACGTCAGGTGTGATTTCGAGATCCAGACCGAAAAATTCCCAACGGCCGATCACATATGGAAATGGTTCACCGTTTTCGAGGCGGGTCAGGGAATCTTCGAGTTGTATTTGCTGTCCGGTTGTGAGGGTCAATTCAGGGTGCCCCATCACCCATGTACGTGGCTTTTGTATGATGTGCGCGAGTAATACGGAGGCGTCGAGAGCTGGAGTATCACTTACCGGGGCGAGCCGGTTTGTGATGCCCGCGTGAAGCGAAGCAGTCTTATCCATTCTTGATGGCGAGCAGGGACAAATATTCGAACGCAATATTCGAGGCCAGGATCGCGGTAATATCGCCGTGATCGAACGGCGGTGAGACCTCCACCAGATCGAAGCCGATCAGGTCCAACCCGTGCAAGCCGCGCACGAGTTGGAGCAGTTGGTAGCTGGTCAGCCCGCCGACTTCAGGTGTGCCGGTTCCGGGCGCGAAGGCGGGATCGGCAGAGTCGATATCCACCGTGACGTAAACGGGTCCCTTCATGCGTTGATGGACTTCCTTGAGAATCTCCGGCACGCCTTTTTCCATCACCTCATGGATTGTGATGGTGCGCGCACCGAGTCTCTTTGCATCGGCGTAATCGTTCTCGCCGCTGAGGGGACCGCGAATGCCGATCTGCACATATTCGCCTTCACGGATCAAGCCTTCCTGCAGGGCGTATCGAAACGGCGTGCCGTGGCTGTAGGGGACTCCTTCAAATTCAGATTCCCACGTGTCGATGTGTGCATCTATATGGACGAGTGAGACCGGTCCGTATTTTTTGGTGTGGGCGCGGAGGAGGGGAAGGGCAATCGAGTGGTCACCGCCAAGAGAGATGAGTTTTGTTCCGGTGTTGATGATTTCACCGGCAGTGTTTGTTATGGCGGTCATCGTACGCTCGATGGACGTGGGAATGACAGACACGTCGCCGTAATCCACAGCCTTGAGTTTTTTCAACGGCGATACATTTAGTGTGGAATTGTGCCCCCAGATCATCAACGATGCTTCGCGAATCTTCCTCGGACCAAAACGCGTCCCGGTGCGATACGAAGTCCCGCTGTCGAACGGCACGCCCAAGATCGCAACATCGACGCCTTCAAGTTCGCGCGAAACCGGCAGGCGCATGAAGGATGTGATTCCCATGAAGGGTTGCAAGCCGGCGCCGAAGGCGGGGTTGTCGTTCATTAAGACTCCTCGATATGGCGGATTCAATTAATAAATCAGCTCTATCTGCGTTGTATGCAGACGGGATGTTTTGCTACTCCTCATCGTCGAAGCCGCTGCTCGCCAGCCGATCCGCTTCATCACGCGTTGATAGCTCCTCAATGAATTGGTCGATTGCGCCATCCATCACGGCGGGCAGGTTGTAATTCGACAACCCAATGCGGTGATCCGTCACGCGATTTTGCGGGTAGTTGTATGTTCGGATTTTTTCTGATCGTTCACCACTTCCCACTTGTGAACGGCGATCAGATTCGATTTCGGAGCGCCGCTTCTCTTCCTCAATCTCATACAAACGTGCACGCAGGATGCTCAAGGCGCGAAGTTTATTTTGTAACTGCGATCGTTCATCCTGACAGGTCACAACCATGCCGGTGGGCTTGTGAGTCAACCTGACTGCTGTGGAGTTCTTTTGCACGTTCTGTCCGCCGGCGCCGGAGGAACGGTAAACTTCGATTTCGATGTCACTCTCAGGGATTTCAACATCCACTTCCTCCACTTCCGCCAGCACGGCGACGGTCGCTGTCGACGTGTGGATGCGTCCCTGTGCCTCGGTGGCGGGTACGCGCTGGACGCGATGCACACCTGACTCGTATTTCAACTTCGAGTACGCGCCTTTGCCTTTGATCTCGAATATGACTTCCTTGTAGCCGCCCACGCCAATCGCATTTTCGGAAAGGATATCCGATTTCCAGCGCTTCCCGTCAGCATAACGCGAGTACATACGGAACAAGTCTGCGGCGAAGATCGCAGCTTCGTCGCCGCCAGTGCCCGCGCGGACCTCGACGATCACATTCTTATCGTCGCGCGGGTCCTTCGGCACAAGCATCCCCTTGATTTCCTTTTCGAGGAGTTCGATCCTCGGTGTTAACTCCGCTATATCCGATTCTGCCAGAGCGACCAGTTCTGCATCCTTCTCGGATTCGAGAATTAACCTGGCTTCCTCCAGGCTCTTCACTGCCTGACGGTATTCCCGCGACTTCTCAACGATACGCTCAAGATCCACGCGTTCCTTGTTCAGTTCCGCGGCGCGCTGGTAGTTCCCGCCGACTTCGAGCAACTCCTGTCCTATTTGTTCAAAACGATCCTCAATACCTTTTAATTTGTCGAGCATAAGTTTCCTTCGTGGGACGGGATGCCATCCCGCCTTACGCAAAATAAGCGCGGTTGACCGCGCCATGTGATTATATCAAACAGCTTCGGTTGTTATTGCGGGGTGATGAACGCTGCGAGGATCATCGATAGGATCAGGATGATCGAGAATATAGCGAACATAATCTGCATGATCCTGGTTGATCGCATCGGTCGGTTGTTCTGTGGTTTTCTATTTGCCATCTTGTACTCTCAAATTCAAATGTTTGTAGAAGGCGGTTGCCATTGCTTTTTCCAATTCTTCAATCGTCACAGGTTTTGTAATGTATGAGTCGGCTCCCAGTTCCATCGCCCTGTCGATCATGGAATCGGTTGCTTCCGACGACAACATGACGATGGGCAGCTCGCGGGATTCAGGGCGGCGCCGGAGAAATTCAACCATGTCCAGCCCAGAGACTTCGGGCATGTTGACGTCGAGGAAGATTAAATCCGGTTTACTGCCTGCCACAAAGGTCTGCGCCGCAGATCGGACGCTTCTGAACGCAGTCACTTTACACTCGAGCAGTTCGAGCATCAGCCCGACCGCGCGGCTCATTTCCTGATCCTCGTCCACAACCCAGACTTCTCTCATTCCAAATGCGCCTTGATGGAGTGCGCCGCGTCTTCCGGCACGACTGATTTTAGTTCTTCGACCGAAGCGTTTCTAATCTTATCCACAGACCCGAAATGTTTCAAGAGGGTTTTACGCCGTGCCGGACCGATTCCCGGTATGGTGTCCAACATGGAAGCCATGCCCAATTTCTGTCTCTTCTTGCGGTGTGCAGTGATGCCGTACCGGTGCGCCTCATCGCGGATGCGTTGTACCAGATACAATCCCTGCGAATGCCGCGGCAACAGCAACGACTCGGATTTGTGCGGGATGAAGATCTCCTCCTGTTGTTTTGCCAGACCGACAATCGGAAGCTTATCCATCAATTCGAACCTCTCCAGGACTTCGACCGCGCGGCCCAATTGACCTTTACCGCCGTCGATGATGACGAGGTCCGGCAAAAAGGAGAACGACGCGTCATTCTTCGCCCCAACCTGATCGGCGGTCTCCTGAGCCGCCCGCCACCTTCGGAATCGTCTCGTCAGCATTTCCTCCATCGATGCGAAATCATCCGGCGCGCCGATCACGCTTTCAATATTGAACTTGCGGTAGAGTTTCCTATCCGGCACGCCTCGTGTGAACACCACCATGGCACCAACGATGGCCGTTCCTTGCGTATTGGATATATCATAGCATTCAATTCGATTTGGCGGCGCAGGTAAATTCAAGCCCAGCTGCAATTCAGCCAGGGCTTGTTCCTGTTTATGGGTATCCGCCTCCCATTGCGCCCGCAGCGCGGACAGCGTTTCCGTGGCGTTTTCTGCAGCCATCTTGACCAATTCACGAGGCTGTCCCTCCTTCGGGACGAGGAACTCCATCTTTTTGCCGCCGCGCTTCGATCTCATCCACTCACCGATGATTTTTGCCTCCTCAATCTCATGCGGCAGCATCACCTGTTGTGGGATGTTCGCGGCTTCGGTGTAAAACTGCGTGATGAACTGTTCCATCACTTCGGCGTCAGCAGCATCCTCCGTACCTTCGAGGATGAAATACTCGCGCCCGATCAATTTCCCGCCGCGAATGAAGAAGACCTGCACGCAGGCTTCTCCGTCACTGCGCGCCATGGCAAGCACATCTGAATCCTTGTAATCAGTGGCAAAGACGATCTTCTGTCGTTCGATGATGGATTGGATCGCCTTGAGTTGATCGCGTATTGCTGCAGCTTTCTCGAAGCGCATCTCCTCGGATGCTTTTTGCATCTCGCTCTGCAGGCGCGGGACAATACCCTCACTGTGTCCGCTAAGAAAATCCATCAGGTCGGCGATCATCTGGCGGTACCCGGCTTGGGATGCTGCGCCGATGCAGGGGGCAATGCACAGCTTGATGTCGAAGTACAGACACGCCCGCTTGTCCATCCCGGTGATCTCACGATCGCAGGTCAGATAGGGGAAGATCTTTCGCAGAGCGTCCAGCGTCTGATACACCGCCCAGGCGGATGTGTACGGACCGAAGTACCGCGATCCATCCTCCACCATCTGCCGCGTGACCGTGACTTTGGGGAACGGGTCAGCCCAATGGACCTTGATGTACGGGTAACGCTTGTCATCTTTGAGGCGGATGTTGTATTTGGGGCGGTGTTTCTTGATTAGGTTCATCTCAAGAATGAGCGCCTCGAGTTCCGACCCGACCACAATCCATTCGATATCGACGATATCCCTCACCAGACGCCGGGTCTTGGAATCATGACTTAGATCCGCGTGAAAGTACGACCGCACGCGGTTCTTGAGATTGATCGCTTTGCCCACATAAACAATCTTCCCCTCTGAGTTGTGGTAAAGGTAACAACCGGGCTTGGAAGGCAGTGTGGCAAGGATGCCCAGGAGTTTTTCGGAGAGTTCCATGGAAGGCAATTTTACTTCATCAAGAACGATTTCATTGCAGGCGTGTTTAACTGGTTGTATTAACGCATGGATTATGCAATAATGCTTCAAAACCATTTCTTACGGAGGTAGTCATGAACGAACAGTCGAACATCCCGATGTCCCCTCAGCCTTCCACGGGAGGAAACGAACGCATGTTTGCGATAGGTTCGCTGGTTATTGGTATTATTAACCTGTGTGCCTGGTTCGTGCCGATTTGCGGCTTCCCGCTCGGGCTAGTAGGTGTTGTGCTAGGGTATCTGGGAATGAAAGATGTCTCCCAAAAGAACCTTGCGATTGCGGGTATGGTTCTCTCAGGCATTGGAATTTTGCTGGCCTGCATCAATGCCATTGCCGGCGTGTTTATGAATACCGATTTGTTCCGGCAATTATTGCAGGGGGGATAATAACCAATGTTTGCGCAAAAAACCACCCGCCTAGGCGGGTGGTTTTTTATTTTCCAGAAGAAGGGATTCGATCCGGTCCGATCAGGATTGGCATTTCGATCATATACCAGCCATGCTCGTATGCGATATCGGCGCCGCATTCGCCTTCAATCGGCTCGACCAGTCCGTTGCCATTGACATCGTCACCTCTAACGAGACTCCTGCCGAACTGGCTCAGTTCGGCAACGATCGCCTCCATATCATCGCCCATGCTCATGCCGTTTAATTCTGTGGCAAGTTCGAGCACTCGATCGCTCCAGGTTGCCATGTTCTGGATGCAGGTTTGGATATTCCCGCTATACGTCCTCATGTTTGGAGTGGAATCAGAGGCGTCTGCGATGTCTTTCACATGGCTGATCGTTGCCTGAAGATAGCCGGTATTAGTTCCGTTAGGGAGACTTCCATAACCATCGCCATCGCCAGTGTTGATTATTCCATCGCCGTCATAATCCTTGTACAAGTCGCTTTGATCGCCGACAATAAGGTTGATCACTTCCTCGAGCCGTTTGCGGAGCATCTCTTCGTCACCGCTGCCGTAGGCATTTACCAGCCCGATATAGTCAGGATCCAGTGGATTGCCATTAATCGGAATGTTGATATAACTTCCGCTGTAATAGTAGAGTCCCTGCATCAGCGCGAGATTATCGGGGGTATCCGGGAACTCCACAAGAACCAGCCTGGCGCGCGCCAGTGACTCTG
>DATKAU010000244.1:0-7708 GCA_035514655.1 Anaerolineales bacterium | reverse complement strand
GAGCCGCTGGTGGCAATGGTTGTGGCGTTCTTCCTGCTAGAAGAGGCAATCACGATCCCGTCTTTGATCGGCGGGGCGATCATCCTCCTCGGGGTTTGGTTGGTGAACAAACGCTAAAGGGAGGAAACATTTGTCGGGAAGTATCAACCCCCCCTGAGTGCGAGGCGGTGGAAACCTCTCCGCGAAACCCAGGGCATCGTTCTCCGAAATTAATCCGAGTTTCGGGTTGATCCTGGGGCGTACGGGTGTATAATCCGATCACCATATTCTACGAAACGGAGGAAAGACCCATGGCAAGCGTAACATTCGATCACGTATATAAAAAGTATGGCGACGTCACCGCGGTGAATGATCTCAACATTCATATCGACGACAAGGAGTTCCTTGTGCTCGTCGGTCCCTCGGGATGCGGCAAGACGACAGCCCTGCGATCGCTTGCCGGGCTGGAGGAGATCTCAAGCGGCGAGATTCGGATCGCTGACCGTGTTGTTAACGATGTGGCGCCGAAAGACCGTGACATTGCCATGGTCTTCCAATCGTATGCGCTGTACCCGCACCTCTCGGTGTACGACAACATGGCTTTCGGCTTGAAACTCCGCAAACTGCCAAAGGATGAGATTAAGCGGCGCGTCAGCGAAGCAGCGGAAGTGCTGGGCATCACCGACTTCCTCGAGCGCAAGCCGCGCCAACTCTCGGGCGGACAGCGCCAGCGCGTGGCAGTGGGGCGCGCCATCGTACGCGAGCCGAAGGTCTTCCTCTTCGACGAGCCGCTCTCGAACCTCGACGCCAAACTCCGCGTGCAGATGCGCGCCGAGATCAGCAAACTTCATCAACGTCTGCAGACCACCTTCATTTATGTCACCCACGATCAGACTGAAGCCATGACCATGGCGACCCGCATCGCGGTGATCAACAAAGGCGTTCTGCAGCAGCTCGACACCCCTCAAAACCTGTACGATCATCCCAACAATCTCTTCGTGGCCGGCTTCATCGGCTCGCCCGCCATGAACTTCTTCCCCGGCAGATTGCGCAAGGATGGAGAAAAACTGGTGGTGGAAACCGGTGATTTTACCGTGCCGATCCCGCCGTCGAGGACAAAACCTTATGAATCACACGCCGGCAAGGATATTATTTTCGGCATTCGTCCGGAAAATATCCACGACGCGGACCTCGTACCCACCAACATCGATGCGGAGAAGGTCGCAGTGAAGGTGGATGTGACCGAGTTGATGGGCAATGAGATCCTCCTCTACCTCATCAGCGGGAAGAACACCTTCGTCGCCCGCGTCGACCCGCGCTCGCAACTGCGCGTGGGCCAGCAGGCATCGGTCGCGTTCAACATGGACAACATTCACATCTTCGACGCCGCGACCGAAGAGAAGATTCAATAAATCGCCGCTCTCCGGACCTTCAGACCAGCCTCGACCTCGAGGCTGGTTTTTTTTGTTATCGTCAAAATTGATTGACGCCGAGGTCAAATCCATGTTAGACTGAAAGTGCTTTCATATAAGCGCTTGAGAGATCCGATGGCAAGAAAAAAGAACCCTACCATTTACGATGTGGCGGAACGTTCGGGGGTGAGCATCTCGACGATTTCACGTGTGTTGAATTCACCGGATAAGGTCAACCCTGATACACGTAACCGCGTCATGTCCGCCATCGATCAACTGGGATTCATCCCCAAGGCGGAAGCGCGCGCACGCGCAATGCGCAGCACCAACCGCATTGGGGTATTAACGCCCTTCTTTACGGCCCCCTCCTTTGTACAGAGGCTGCGCGGCATCGCCACCAACCTTTCGAGGGCAAACTATGAACTGGTGATTTATCCCGTGGACTCGGTCGAACATCTGCAGGGATACATCTCCTCCATCCCACTCATGCAGAACCTGGATGGATTGATCATCATGTCGCTTGCCATCGACGACAAGGATGCCCGCCGCCTGCACGACAATGGGGTGGAAACGGTGCTGATCGAATACTCCCATCCGCAATTGAACAGCATCTGCATCGATGACCGGCAGGGCGGCAGGCTGGCGGCAGAGCATCTGGCGGGCAGGGGCCACAAGCGCATCGGTTTTCTTGGAGACATCGAGCCGCCGGAACGATACGCCATCCACCCGGTCAAATCAAGACTGAATGGATTCAAAGAGGCGCTCGAGGAGGCAGGTTTGTCCCTGCCCCGGAATTACATCATGCAAGCCCCTTATACCCAGAGCGGCTCACAGCGGTCGGCACGTGAATTGTTGACTCTCCCACAGCGACCCACCGCCATATTCGCGGCAGCGGATATCCAGGCGGTAAGCATCATGAAGGTCGCACGGTCATTAAATCTGAGAGTCCCCGAAGACCTTGCCGTTATCGGCTTCGACGATATCGATCTTGCCGAGTACATGGATCTGACCACCATCCGCCAGAACCTGGATGAATCCGGAAGGCTTGCGGTGGAGATCCTGCTTGCACGAATCGCCGAATCGAACCGAAATCTGCAACACTTCAACCTGCCCCTGACCTTGATCGAACGATTGACCGTTTGATTTGTGCCATTTGTCGCAGATGCACATAATTGATTCTTAGGTTATCATTGACAGAAAATGGAGTTGTGCTATACTCCCGACTGAAAGTGCTTTCATAAAAAGCTTTCAACCGATATTGACAGCAGCGAATCATCAGTGTTCAGACACAAGGAGGTGCGCTCCCCGGAAATATCAACCCAATCCCCCACAGTCAAATCAAGTCTGATGGTTTTCCCATAATTAACAAGGAGAGAAGAATGAAAAAGACAGTTTGGCAGACCCTGGGTCTGTTGGTTATCACAGCCCTGTTCCTGGCTGCTTGTGCCCCTGCCGCCACCGAAGCACCTCCTGCGGCTGACGTATCTTTCGACTACCCCCCCGGCGGCGCCCTCGAAGCAGCCATCAAAGGCGAGTATTCGGGGACGACCGTCACCGTGGACGGCGCATTCGAAGGCAACGATCCTGATGGTGTGAAATTCGACCAGTCCGTGCAGGCTTTCGAAGATGCCACGGGTATCACGGTCACCTATATCGGAAACAAAGAGTTCGAAGGGACGATCTCCGTCCGTGTGGATGCCGGCGATGCCCCCGATATCGTGGACTTCCCGCAGCCCGGTCTGTTTGCGAGTTTCGTCCGCAGCGGCGATGTCCTGCCGGTGGACTTCATCTCTGATGAATGGCTTTCACAGCAATATAACCCCGGCTGGCGCGAATTCAACACCGTGGACGGTGTCGAAGCGGGTGTCATGCACCGCTATTCGGGCAAGAGCCTGGTGTGGTACCCGAAAGCAGCCTGGGATGCAGCAGGATATGAAATCCCCGAGACGTGGGACGATCTTGTTGCATTGTCCCAGCAAATCGCGGATGACGGCGACACTGCCTGGTGCATCGGCATCGAATCCGGTGCTGCGACCGGCTGGGTTGCCACCGACTGGACCGAAGATATGATGCTGCGCACCACATCCCTGGAAAACTACGACGCCTGGGTTGCGGGCGAACTGCCCTTTGATTCACCCGAAGTCAAGAATGCCATCGAAACCTGGAGCGAGGTCTGGTTCAACGATGCATACGTCCGCGGCGGACGATCCTCGATCGTTTCCACCGCCTTCGGAGATGCCCCAACATCGATGTTCTCCGATCCTCCCGAATGCTGGCTTCACAGGCAGGCGAACTTCATCACCAGCTTCTTCCCCGAAGGGACAGAGTACGGCGTGGACTACGATTTCTTCTACCTGCCCCCCGTCGATGAGGCATTCGGCAAGCCGTTCCTCGTGGCTGGCGACCTGGTCGCCATGTTCAACGACAGGCCAGAAGTGCGCGCGTTGATGGAATACTTCACAACCCCGCAATCAGCCAGCGGCTGGCTTGAAGGCGGCGGCGCCATTGCCGCCCACCAGACCGCGACGCAGGATATGTACGGTTCCGATCTGGATTACGGCGTTTCCCAGCTCGTTGCCGGCGCCACCAGTTTCCGCTTCGACGGCTCGGACCTGATGCCGGGTGAAGTTGGAGCCGGATCCTTCTGGGAGCACATCTCCAGCTACGTTGCAGGCTCTGAAGATCTGGATGCCGCCATGCAGGCGATAGACGCCTCGTGGCCGCGTTAGGCAAGTAATATCATACGATGGGTGGAAGACGGATCACTGTCTTCCACCCATGTTTTTTTGGGTATTGAACGGGAAACAGGAATTTATCAGTTAGAATATGAAAAGCGTTCCAGCCTGTTTTCCCAGCGATAAGGAGAGCAATTATGAGCGTCCTTAAAGTCACGAAAGAATTGAAACAACCGTTGGGGATAAGGATTCTCTCGTTCATCGGGCGCGTTTTACTTGCCATCAGCATCCCGGCAATCGCGTTCTTTGTGCTTTATCAAGGATTTATCTTTCTGCGCGACAGCGATGCCCCGAAGGGCATCATTGCCCTGGTCGCCATTGTTTGGGGAGTGGGCGGCGTGGCACTTCTTTATTGGATATTTAATAATCTCGTGGAGAAGCTTCCGGACCTCTGGAGGACCCGGTTACTTCCGTTTGTTTTTGTGGGACCCGCAATGGCAATCCTTGCCTGGTACCTGGCAATCCCCACGCTGAGAACCTTTTGGATCAGTTTATTTAACCGGGATGGCCCGCCGGAGGGCTTGTCCATTTTCCAGCTTTTAACCAGCGAGTCGTTCGTCGGGTTGGGTAATTATGCCGCTGTGTTTACCGAAAAGTTGATGCTGGAGGCTTTTCGCAACAACCTGATGTGGATCATCTTTGGCAGTACGTTTTCCGTGGTGTTTGGTCTGCTCATCGCTACCCTCGCGGATCGAAGCAGTTTCGAGAAGCTTGCCAAATCCCTCATCTTTCTGCCGATGGCGATCTCCTTCGTGGGCGCGAGCATCATCTGGAATTTCATCTACGAATACAGACCGGTAAACCAGGATCAGATTGGGCTGTTAAACGCCATTGTCAAGGGGTTGGGAGGGACGCCGCAAGCCTTTCCGCAATGGGTGGCTATCGCGCCATGGAACAACCTGTTCCTGATTGTGATTGTCATCTGGCTGCAAGCCGGTTTTTCCATGGTCCTGTTTTCAGCGGCGTTGAAAGGCATACCCGAGGAACTGCTCGAAGCCGGGCGGCTCGACGGCGCCACGGAGATTCAAATCTTCTTCCGCATCATGGTCCCTTATATTCAAGGCACCATCATATCGGTCTGGACGACCATCATCATTTTCACCCTGAAGATCTTCGATGTCGTATGGGTGATGACCGGCGGTCAATTTGGGACGCACGTGATCGCAACCCAGTTTTACCGGCAGTCCTTTACAAACCGGAATTCCGGATTCGGGTCTGCCATCGCCATCGTGCTCCTGATCGCCGTCATACCGGTCATGATCTATAACTTGAAACAATTCAGGGAAAGGGAGGTCTTCTAACATGGATACCGCAAAACGCCAGAAGAAAATGGGCCAGTTGGTGATCAATCTGACCCTGCTTGCCTTGATCCTCATCTGGACGATCCCAACCCTGGGCATCTTCGTCTCCTCGTTTCGCCACAGGGATGACATCGCAACGTCCGGCTGGTGGAATATCCTGCCTCACCGGGAATGGCAGCCTGTGCGGGAAATCAATCCCGTTGAAGCCGGACTTAACCCTGACGAAGTCATGGAAATTGAAGGGGTAACCGGAACATTCGATGAATTCCGCCTGGGTGTCGAAATGCCGGATGGAATGCGCATCGCCTGGATCGGGAATAAAAGGATCGGCCATGTTGAAGTGCAGGAACGCATCTGGACGGTCAACTGGAATTTCACACTGGACAATTACAACCAGGTGCTTGGCGGGCAGGATTTTGAATTCAATCGACCGGATGGCACAGTAGTGATCGTACCCGGCGATAACATGGTCGGCGCGTTTCTAAACAGCCTGGCAGTGGCTGTTCCATCCACGGTCATACCGATATTGATCGCGGCTTTCGCGGCGTACGCCTTCGCCTGGATGGATTTCCAGGGCCGCCGCTGGATGTTTATCCTGGTTGTGGCTTTGCTGGTTGTTCCCTTGCAAATCGCGCTGGTGCCCATTTTGCGGGATTACCGGGCGCTCCAACTCAACGGCACCTTCCTGGCGATCTGGCTTGCTCATACAGGCTTCGGACTGGCGTTGGCGACCTACCTGCTGTACAACTATATCAGCGGATTGCCGCGCGATATTTTGGAATCGGCATTCATCGACGGCGCATCCCATTTCACGGTCTTCACGCGATTGATCCTGCCGCTCTCCTTACCTGCGCTGGCATCTTTTGCGATCTTCCAATTCCTCTGGGTGTGGAACGATTACCTCGTGGCGTTAATCTTCCTGGGCGGCAACCCCGAATTCGAGCTGGTGACGCAGCGTATGGCGGCGATTGTGGGATCGCGCGGGAGTGAATGGCACCTGCTGACGGCCGGGGCGTTTATCTCCATGTTGCTGCCTCTGCTTGTGTTCTTCTCGCTGCAACGATATTTCGTGCGCGGCCTGCTGGCGGGTTCCGTGAAGGGATAACCGGAAACAGGCTTGAACATTCGACCAGACCAAACCGCCAAGAAGCAACATCTTGGCGGTTGATATAAAAGGATACCCTCACCGTGGACTATTTATTTCCAAAGGATTTTCTCTGGGGCGTCGCGGCATCGGCATATCAGATTGAAGGCGCGTATAACGAGGACGGAAAAGGCGAGAGTATCTGGGATCGGTTTACGCGCTGGGAGGGGCACGTGCTCAACGGCGATACCGGCGATGTGGCATGCAATCATTACCACCGATATAAAGACGATGTAGCAGTGATCAAATCGCTTGAAATTCCCTGTTACGGTTTTACCGTTGCATGGACTCGCATCCTGCCCACCGGAAGCGGCGCTATCAACCAAAAAGGTCTCGACTTTTATTCGCGGCTTGTGGATGAACTCCTCACCGCAGGCATTACACCAAAAGCGACTCTTTTCCATTGGGATCTGCCGCAGGTATTGCAGGAAGCCGGTGGATGGCCCAACCGAGACACTTCCAATCGGTTCGCCGACTACGCCCGCATCGTCTTCGATCACCTCGCGGACCGCGTAAAAATGTGGGCAACGCACAATGAGCCCTGGGTTTCCGCCTTTCTCGGTTATGCAACCGGAGTCCACGCGCCGGGGATCTGTGATTACTCGCAGGCATATCAGGCAGCACACCACATTCTTCTTTCGCACGGAAAGGCTGTGCAGGTCTTTCGTCAGGGTGGGTACGAAGGAAAGATCGGGTTGATCCTCAACCTCAATGGCCTGATCCCGGCTTCGGACGATGAACGCGACGTCGCCGCGACCCAGCGGGTCCACGACGAGACGCACGCGCTATTTCTCGATCCCGTCTTCAAGGGGATGTATCCGCAGGCACTCTTCGATTACATCGGTCCTCATCAGCCGAAAGTGCACGCGGACGACCTGAAAATCATCCAAAACTCGATTGATTTTCTAGGATTGAATCACTACAACTCGGATCTGATTTCATATGATCTCTTCAGCGGATTATACAAGGCACAGTTTACTCCCTACTCCGCCGCAGGCTGGGGCAGAACCGAAATGGATTGGGGCATTCACCCGATGGGGCTGAAAAGCGAAGTGATGTATATAAAGGAAAAGTACGGCAACCCTGCCTTGTATCTCACCGAAAACGGATGCGCCATGCCGGACGCGCCCGATGAAA
>DATKAU010000243.1:0-2187 GCA_035514655.1 Anaerolineales bacterium | reverse complement strand
TCGGCAACGTGGACTGGAAACTGGTCCGGCGACTGTTGATCCCCGGTATGCTGGGAGGTATGTCTGGCGCGTATCTGCTCACCTCCATCGACGGGGATCTCATCAAGCCCTACATCGCGGCGTATCTCCTGATCATGGGCGGAGTCATTATCTACAAGGCATTCACGCTCACCCCGCGCACAAAACCGGACGAATATCACGGTCCGCGCATCAGCCTGCTTGGGCTGGTTGGCGGATTCTGCGATGCCGTCGGCGGAGGCGGCTGGGGACCCGTGGTCACGTCCACGCTGGTGGCGCAGGGAAAATACCCGCGCATGACGATCGGCTCGGTCAATTATTCCGAATTCTTCGTTGCATTCGCCCAATCGATCATATTTGTTTTAACGTTGAATTTCTCGCAATACTGGCAGATCATCCTGGGATTATTGATCGGTGGAGCCATCGCCGCCCCTCTCGCCGCGCGCGTGACAAAGAGTCTACCGGTGAAGGCGCTGATGGTCCTTGTTGGGGTGTTGATCATTGTCCTCAGCGTCCGAACGATTTATCTGGCAATGATATAACAGGAGGACGGTGCGGATCAGCGATCCGCACCGTTTTTTAGGGGTTATAATCCATTCCATGAAAAGGATTGGTTTGCTGTTCATTCTCGTCGGTGCGTTGATCAGCGTCTTCCAACCTGCGCAGGCTCAAGGCGACGCGCTCGTCCTGGTGATGACAGCGGACGGTCCGATCATGCCGCCGATGCTCGAATACGTGAAACGCGGCGTCGAAACTGCAGAGCAGCGCAACGCGGAGGTGTTGATCATCCAGCTCAACACGCCGGGCGGAAATCTCGACACCATGCTCCAGATCATCTCCGAGATCCGCGCGAGCGATGTGCCGGTGGTGGTGTACGTTGCGCCGAGGAACGCCATCGCAGGCAGCGCGGGCGCGATGATCACCATGGCGGGCCATGCCTCGGCGATGGCTCCAGAGACTTCGATCGGCGCATCGAGCCCGATCAGCGGATCGGGTGAAAATCTGGATTCAACCTCTGCGGCAAAAGCAAGGGAAATATCGAAAGCGGCAATACGTGATTTCGTCTCCCCGCGCGGTGAACAGGCGCTCGCACTTGCAGAGGCGATGATCGACGAAGCCAAAGCCGCAACTGCAACCGAAGCCCTCGACTCAGGATTGATCGACTTCATCGCGGCTGATGTGGACGACCTGCTTAAATCGCTCAACGGCTTTACCGTTCAAATGAGCGACGGACCGCGCACGCTGAACACCGAAAACGCTGACACACAACCGCTCGAGATGAGCTTCATCGAGCAGTTCCTGCTCATGCTCACCAACCCGAACATCGCCTTCCTTTTAATTGCCATCGGCGTGCAGTCGGTGCTGATCGAAATCTCGAGCCCCGGCGGGTGGGTCGCCGGGTTTATCGGCGTGGTCTGTCTCACGCTTGCCACGTACGGCCTGGGCGTTTTACCCGTCAACTGGTTTGGGATCATCTTCCTTATTACTGCCTTCGTGTTGTTCATTCTTGATATCAGCGCGCCCACGCACGGCGCCCTCACCACCGCGGGGGTCGCGTCATTCATCATTGGCGCGCTCGTGCTGTTCAATTCGCCGGGCACGCCCGAGTTCCAGCGGGTTTCCGTCCCGCTGGTGATCGCGGTCGGCTTGTCGATCGGCATGCTTTTCTTCCTTGTCCTCGTATACGTGTTACGCTCGCTGCGCGTGCCGATTCACGCAGGGGCGGAGTCGTTCGTCGGGAAAACGGGAACAGCCACAAGCTGGGATGGAGAGGCGGGTCAGGTTCAGTTGGAGTCTGAGCTGTGGAGCGCGGAAGTTGAACATGAGTCCGACAAGATCAGTAAGGGCGACAGGGTGGAAGTCGTCGAAGTCAGCGGAATTCGATTGAAAGTGAGAAAAAAGTAAGGCGGACACTTGCACCGGGCGCAATTGCCGGTGTTGACAATCCGCCCCATGCTTCAAACTTAACCCATGCCTGCCACACCTACGAGAGACCGAGTCATCCCCCAAGCCGATGTGCGCCCTCTGCGCCGGCCCGAATGGATCAAGGTGCGCGCGCCAGCGGGTGAAAACTACGAGCGCGTGTTGAATCTGATGCGCTCGAAATCACTGCACACCGTGTGCGAAGAGGCGATGTGCCCGAATTTGGGCGAGTGCTGGGGCAGCGGC
>DATKAU010000242.1:0-6749 GCA_035514655.1 Anaerolineales bacterium | reverse complement strand
CCGCCCACATCTGTGCTTCCTCAGGCGTCATATCGTCTGACGGATTCCCGCCCATCATCGGAGGCGGCTGCCCGGTGCCGAAGAACAGCGGGAATAATTTATCGAAGGTGGGAATATCCTTGAGGTCTTTGATCAAGGTCGCGCGCAGTGACAAACGGAATTCTTCGCGGTTTTGGATCCCCATCAAATCCACGGCCGAGAACGCCTCGGCGGACTCCGCTAGAGACACGCGCACTCCGCTGGCACGCAGTGCTGAAATTAATTGTAAGATGCGGGATTCCACTATCCTGCCTTGGTAGATAGATCCTGTTTTGCCCCGATAAATGCGGCTTCTTCCAATTCAATCCGTTCTTCGATGACACGCGTCAACCATTCTTCGACACTTTTCTTCCGGTGAATCTGGGCAAGGAAGGCGGCGCGGGCGGCAAGCTTTGGAGGAATAGAAACCGAAGCGGATTTTTTTCTCCGTCCACGAACCGGTTTGCCCCAGGCTTTACCGTCATTTGCCTGCGAAATCACAATTCGGTCTATTTCTTTTTCGGAAAGTTTCGTTTTTCTAGTCATAGTTGCCATCCAGTAATAATGCGAACAACGTTACCTGGTTTAAGTTGAAAGATGATTTTGAGCCTGCGTCCGCCGATGGTTTTGCCAATCAATTGATAACGATCCTTGTACGATTTGTTCCGTCGAACCTCAAAATCGGAAAAGAAGCATTCGATGGCTTCGTTGAAAGTGATATGGTGTGCGTCCAGTTCGTCGTTCTCAAAGTCGTATTCAAAATCGGTGGGCGTAAAACGACTCCAGTTGGGCATGGAGAAATTATACCTCCACCGAATCTAGTTCCCGGAAAACTTCCCGAACTCATCCGGCTTTTGCCTTGTGGGCGGCGGAGGCGGATTGATCATCTGCCGCTTCGCCTTTTGCAAGTCCGCTTCGTGTTTGAGCAGGACAGAAATCGTATCCTCCAGCACATCCTTATTCAAATTGGATGCATTTAATGCCACCAATGCATTCGCCCAATCCAATGTCTCGCTGATAGACGGAGACTTGCGCATATCTGCCTTACGTAGTTTCTGCACGAACTCCACGGCTTGTTGCGCCAGTTTGGGGTTCAGATCAGGGACTTTCAATCGCACCACAGCAAGTTCTTCCTGCAGGGTCGGATAATCGATGAAGAGATATAAACATCTCCGTTTCAACGCTTCGGATAACTCGCGCGTGTTGTTGGATGTCAAAACTACGAAAGGTTTATGCCGGGCAGATAATGTCCCCAGCTCGGGCACAGACACTTGGAAGTCGCTTAACACTTCGAGCAGGAAGGCTTCGAATTCCGCATCAGCGCGGTCGATCTCGTCGATCAGCAACACGGACGGTTGCTCGCTCAGAATCGCCTTTAGCAATGGACGTTGCAACAGGAAGCGGTTCGAGAAGAAGACATCTTCTTCCTTTGCAAGTTTATCCGCGGCTTCGGTGAGCGATTCGGCTTTCCCGAGCGTGTCATTCAATTTGTCGCGCAGCAACTGTGTGTAGAGAAGCTGTTTCGAATATTCCCATTCGTAGAGCGCCTTTGACTCATCCAGCCCTTCATAGCACTGCAAGCGGATCAATTCGCGCCCTGTCGCGCCGGCGATGGCTTTTGCCAGTTCCGTCTTGCCCACGCCGGCAGGACCTTCCGTCAGTAACGGCTTGCCCAATTTGTGTGAGAGATATACGATCGTCGCGATTTCATCCGAGGCGATGTATTTCTGTTTGTTGAGTTCAGATTTAACGGTTTTTGTTGAGTCGAAAAGGGAAGTCATGGGTCACCTGTAACGGGAAGTATACCCCTCTAGATGTGGGCGGCATTAAAACTCTTCCCTGCCTTTAAGGGGGGGGGCGCACAAATTATTCCCCGTACGCTCCCAGCCCGATATCGTTATAGGTCACGCCAAAGTCCGCCCCGAAGTATCGGGCAATCAACTCGTCAAGCACACCCAGCGCACGCATCTCCCTCAATGCCAGATTGACCGGCTCGACGAGATCGCTGTCTTTCGGGAACACGATTCCGAATTGATCGCTCGACAGGGATGTGCCAATGAACTCAAGGTTGACTGCCTGTTGAAATTCGATACCGGAGACCGTGGTCTGCCCCTCCACCTGGTCAGCGACGGCGGCGTCGACATCGCCTGTCGTGAGTGCATAGAATACGGTCGAATACTCCTGATATGATTTGATCCTGTCCGCGGGAATGTACTGCGCTGCGGCTTCAAAGTTTGTCGAATTTACCAGCGCGCCCGCCACAAAACTTTGATCCGAGAGGAATTCCTCAAGGTTCGAAAAGCGGGATTCTCCTTTGCGGGCGACAAGCCGCTGTTCGACATTCAGATAACTGATGGAAAAATCCATAATCTCCCTTCTTTCCTCAGTGATCGTAATGCCTTCGGATGCGGCATCGTAGGTCCCATTGCGGACTTCGTCCAGCAGGGTCTCCCACTTCTGTTCGATGAATATCGGCTCGCAGTGCAGGCGTGAGCAAATCTCCCACCACATGTCATAGTCCATGCCGCCGGGTTGGTTTGCCTCAAGAAATATATAATTGTAGGGAAGGATGTGGTTTTCGACAGCGACGCGGATTTTCCGGCAATCGAGATCGACTATCGCCTGAGTGCCGCTCCCCAGACAGCCAAAGGTCCATTCTTTGGCGCCAGAGGAAGAGGGCAGTGGTTCTGCAATATGGCGGGTTGGGTTGCCGGTTTGCTCGTTAATACTATTCCCCTGTGCGTTCCGTATTCCGACAATGGCGAATATCGCTATTGTTAGAAATGCCACTGCGAACGGCCACCCTTTCGAAGATCGTGTCAACGGGCTTGAAAGTTTTTCCTGTCTCTTAACCCTTTTTACCCCGCCTTTTTTTCTTGTTGTGGAGGTAAGCATTGCGCTTTTGAATGCCTCCGCCATCTCGCCGGCTGTTGGATAACGGTTAACCGGGTTTTTAGCGAGTGCCCGATCGATTATGTGCTGGACTTCCATGGGAAGGTCAGGACGGAACTCGCTGATTTTAGGAACAGGCTGGTGGATGTGTGCTGAGATAATGTTATAGAGTGACTTCCCGGTAAAGGGCAGATGACCTGTCATCATTTCAAACAGGATCACACCGAGAGCGTAAATATCCGCCCGGCTTGTCGACTTGCCTTCCCGGGCAATCTCAGGTGCCATATAGGCGGCTGTCCCGGATATCATGGTATTCGTCAATTCAAGTTTTCCCTCTGTCGGTTTCGCCAGGCCAAAATCTGCGATATACGGATTGATTCTTTCATCCATCAAAATATTGTTTGGTTTCAGGTCGCGGTGAACGATTCCTTTCGCATGAGCGAAGTCCAATCCCTGGGCGATTAATACGAATAGTCGTACAGTTTCATCGTCTGGCAGGCCGTCCGGGTTTTGTTGTATCCGATCGGCGAGAGTCCCACCGCGAAGGTACGCCATGACAATGTATGTTTCGCCGTCCTGTTCTCCATAATCATAGACCGGAACGATCTGAGGATGCTGGAGTTGTGCGATCAGCTCCACTTCCCGGGAAAACCGGTTCATGAAACTTTCGTTTTCCTGCAGGGTGGATGCCAGAACTTTCACCGCTACTTCGCGTTTGATGGATGGTTGATAGGCAAGATAGATCCTTGCCATTCCTCCCTGGCCGATGGGCTTGATGATCTGATATTGTCCGAGCGATTTGCCGCTGAGATCAGTCACGCAACACCTTTATGGATCGGCGATCTGCGTACGGCATGATTATATCGCCGCTTTACGATTACGGATGCAGACCAAGCGTCCGATACACATCAAGATTTCCATCGAGCTCATGCTGCAAAGGAAACCGGTCGAGGATCGTCTGGCGGGCGGCTTTGCCGATCCGGGTTCTTAATTTCTGATCCTTCAAAAGCGAATGGATCGAATCGGCAAGTGCATCCGGATTGTTCACTGGAACCAATATTCCATTTTCCCCATCGTTTACAAGATCCAATATGCCGCCAACCGGCGTGGCGATGACCGCCCTTTCACAAGCCATGGCTTCGAGCATGGCATTTGGCATCCCGTCGCGCAGGGATGGGTGAACGAACACATCCATCAAGGACTAATAAGTGGGGAGGTCGCCTGGTGAGATATATCCTGTGATGAAAATTTGCAAGTTGGGATTCACTGTAATGAACTCATCGAAAGCTTGTCTGTCCTCGCCCTTGCGAATCACTCCCACGATCAGCAGGGTAGTGGATTGTTTCTTGTTCACCTGCGCGTAGGCAGATAAGAGGGTTTTAAGTCCTTTTTTCTCGCGCAGTTCACCGACAAAACCAATAATCGGAATCCTGCTCGAGGCGGCGTCCTCGCCGCTGGGGACGGCGGCTTGAGCAAAGTTTAAATTCAGCGACTCAACAAGCGCCGAATTCTTTTCCATCGGTTTGAAATGATCGGTGTCGATCCCGTTTGGAATCAGGAATATCTCCCTGTCGATAAATGCTCTCGCTTTTTTTACCAGTTCGCTGGCATTGGTTGTGACTGCGTTTGCGTGTTGCAACACGTACATCATATGCGAAAATTTGGCTGGGTCGAAGGCGGCGCGTTCGATGTCATTGCCGCGGATGGAGACTACACTTGGAATGTCCAAGAATTTCCCAGCGTAGGTCGCGACGAATCCGGCTTGTGGGAGAAAGTATGCGTGGAGCAGGTCGAACGGTTCGCGTTTATGTTCCTTGACGATGAGCTCGAACCAGTCAGCCAACGTATCGTCCACGCGTTTATGCGCGCCGAAGCGCGTGACGCTGAGTCCATTTGAGGGGAGGGTCCGTTTTTCGGAGGGGGGCAGGCTTGGGCTGGGGCAAAAGACGCGGACGTCATGTCCCGCTGAATATAACAGGCGCGCGAGTCGTTCCGTCGAGATTGCCAGTCCGCCGATGTCGGGTGTATACTTTTCGGAGAGGAGAGCGATTTTCATGGCAGACACATCCGCTGTGCAATGTGAAATGGTGATTGGTTATCTTGTGCCGCATCGGTGCGACAATCCGTCATTGGGGAAGTGCGTCAAATGCGGGCGGGGTTTTTGCGATGAGCACACGAATCAGACTCGTGAAGGGCGTGTCTGCCTTGCCTGCCAGCAGGGCCTCGATATGCCGGTTGCGCTGCCCATCGCCGCGGCTTTGTTCACCACCACGGATTTCGATACATTCAATCGCGCGAGTACATGGGATGACGACGACCGCGCGGATATGTTTTCTGATTTGAGTTAATTCCTCCCTGAGCGGACGCTGAGCATCGCGAAGCGGTAGTCGAAGGGTGGATGCTCAAGAAAAATATTGTTCACTCAGAAGCGCGCTTCGACTTCGTTCCCCTTCGGCAGGCTCAGGGTCACTCCGCTCAGCGCGGGATGATCAATACGGTCCGATCGTTTCCCAAATCTTTTTATTTTCCACAATAAAATCATCGCAGCGCTGACAGGGCTTGAGCGATGGTGGATGCATGTTCAAGCGGATCTGGCGATACGCCTCCCCCTCCCAAATTTCCTTGAAGGATTGTTTTCGCACGTCGCCGAGCGGCTTGATCTGTTCACGCGTCATACAGCAGACATAGACCAGGCCATTGAAATCGATCAGGCTGTGCGTCCAGGGCGCGAAGCAGGGGAATTTATTGTAGTAGCCGAAGGCGTAGCGCCCGGCGCGTCCCAAACGGACCTCAGAGTCGTCGCGCCCAAACGGAAACGCGTCCTCGTCTGCGATGTTTACGCCCAACTCCTGCGCCCTCCGTTCGATGATCGGCGCAATCTGTGAGTTGTACAGTGCGATGTCTTTCTTGCGCATGGACAAATGCTCGCCGCAATGATCATCTATAGGGATTAAGTTGATCCCGTCTGCACCGAGTTCGTGGGCGAGGTCGGGAAGCATGGCAAGCGTTTCATAGTTCGACCTGCCAACGACAGTGTTGATACGGACGGTGAGTTTGCCTTTGTGGGAATATTTGTTGAAAAGAGTAACCGCTCGCGCCGTCAGTTTGAATGAGCCTTCCACGCCGCGGATCTTTTCGTGCATCTTGCGAAGGGGCGAATCAATCGAAACATTCACGCCGCGCAGACCTGCCTCCACCAGTCGCCTGGCTTTGACCTTGTCGATCAACGTGCCGTTGGTTGTGAGAGTGACTCGCATCCCAAGTCCCGTGGCGTGCTCCACCAGATCAGGCAGTTGCGGTCGCAGCATCGGCTCGCCTCCTGAAAAGTGGATCTTCTTGCATCCCAGCTCCCCCAACTCGGTGATGATTTCCCTGAATCGGTCCATCGAGATGGGCGGCTCACGCGTCTCGCGCCAATGCTTGCACATCTCGCACTTGAGGTTGCATCCGTAATTGACTTTGATTTTGACGTAGATGGGTTTGTAAGCGCGTGCGTGAAGCACCGCCTGTTTCATTTCGTCCTTTTCAGCCACGATTTGGTCGAGGTTGTACATGGATTATGCGGCCAATTGTAACACTCGCACTGACGGACTATTTGGACAGTGGATGATTGGCTTTCATTTGCAGTAAATCCCATAAATTTCCATACAGATCTTCAAAGACAGCCACCCATCCATATGGCTGTTCTCTGGGCTCCCTAACGAACTTGATGCCCTTGGAGACCATCTCGTTATAGTCCCGCCAGAAATCATCGGTGTTGAGGAACAGAAAAACTCTCCCGCCAGTTTGGTTGCCGATGAAAGGTTCCTGTTCCGGCTTGGAAGCTCTGGCAAGGAGCA
>DATKAU010000241.1:0-5857 GCA_035514655.1 Anaerolineales bacterium | reverse complement strand
CCTTCATCTCCTACGATCTCATCGCCCGCGGGCTGGAAAACACCCTTGTCAAAGCCACCGCGATTTCACTTGTCCTATTTCTTGGCTTGTATCTCTGGCTGATCCCGATGTACCAACTCAATGGAGCCATCTACGCCGCGCTGGTTGGTGAGATAATACAGACGGTAATTTTTATCACGTACCACCGTAGGGGCGGGGTCACCCCGCCCCTACATACAAATGAAAAATATTCATGACTTCCGACTCCGACCCCATCCTCACTCCTTCTGCCCTCCTCGCCTACCGCCGCGCCAATGGACAATTACCCGACTTCCCCACGCCTCGTGCGGTGATCTTCGCACCGCAAAAGAGTCTGGCAGATTACATCCGCCGCCGCCATTCCTTAAAACAAATCAAAGGCTTTCTCGGCGATTTCCATCTCCTCAAACGCACAAATGGACAAATCGCCCTCTCCACCGGTTTCGGCATCGGTGCGCCGGTGATCGCAGGTCTCACCGATGAATTCGCCGCGCTTGGTGTAAAGCAATTTGTGTTGATCGGCATGGCTGGCGGATTACAGCCCGAATTGACAACGGGAAGCCTCGTCATTTCGACGAGCGCAATTCGCGGGGAGGGAGTTTCCAGGCACTATTTGCCCTCGAGTCCAACGGTTGAGTCTTCATCGGAGTTTGTTCACGGCATCAATGAAATTCTCACTAAACAAAATCATTCTCATCATCCTGGAACTACATGGACAACCGATGCGCCGTTCCGAGAATTGCGCAAGGATGTGCTTGAGCATCAAAAGCAGGGCGTCCTTGCCGTGGATATGGAAGCCGCGGCGATGCTCTCAGTTGCGAAATCGATGAACCTGTCGGCAATGGCGATGTTTTCGATTGCGGATCAACTTTCGGGGGGAGATTGGCGTATGGCGAATGAGTTGCGTTCTGCGCAAAAGGGGTTATCGATCCTATTCGATGCGGCGTTTGAATTGTTGTTTCAACGATAGATCGGGTCGGGCAGCACACATCCGCTTGCGGGTCCATCACACTGCAAGGTGGTGAAGACCTCCACTTGCAAGACCCACTCGCTATTTGAGGCACGCTGCCATTTTGCGGCATACACCCCCGAAGCAGAGTTCAGAACATTATCAGTCGTGTAATTGCCTTTCCAGTTCCCCAATTCTTCTGCAAGCCCCCAGGACTCATTGACATGGAACTCACGCGGCGTGCGAACATAGATTGCTGTTGAATCCTGCCGAAACACATCCGCCCAGCGTTTTGCCTCCGCTTCCGCGCCGTGGTTCTGCGCGCTCCGCCCGGTGACGATGTGATACGTAGGAGCCAGCAGGGATCGGATCGTTGCCACATCTTTTTCAGCAATTGCGCGGTTGAATTTCTCTCGCGCAGCATGGATTAAATCTGTGGAAGGGGTTGAATCGTTTGTCATTGTTTACTCCATTATCAAGTGCTTACACCAGACCTGCACCTTGTGAAGCGCGGCAGGCGTACACTTCCGGCTTCAGGTTTGTTTTCCACTCATACGTTTGCGCAAGGATCCGGCTGAAATCATCCACCCTTTCACGCAATACCAGGTTTACCGTGCAACCGCCGAAGCCCGCGCCGGTGAGCCGCGCGCCCAGGCAGCCATTGAGCGACTGTGCGATTTCAACCATCGCATCCAACTCGGGGCATGAGACTTCATACAGATCGCGCAAGCTGACATGGCATTGATTCATCAGCCTCCCAACCATTTGAACGTTGCCCGCTTCGAGCATTGCCCGAACCTGTTTTGTCCTCTCGATCTCCTCCACCACGTGACGCGCTCTCATCGCCACCTCAACCGGCAGTTTATCCTCAAATTGGTTGAACTCCTCCACGCTCACATCGCGTAGAGATTGGATCGAAGGCAAATCCTGTTTCAACAAGCGGACCGCCTCCTCGCACGCCGCGCGGCGGTTGTTGTACGCGCCGGAAGTTAATTTCCTCCGCACAGATGTGTCGGCAATGACAATGGAGATATCCTCCGGCAGAGGGAGAGTCTGCCATTCCAGCGATCGGCAGTCGAGCAGGAGCAGGTTGTTTTCCACGCCGCACGCCGAGGCGAATTGATCCATGATCCCGCTGTTAACGCCCACATATCGATTCTCCGCTTTTTGCGCGAGCAGGGCGAGCCGCATGGGTGGGAGGGTCCAGCCGCCGAGAGTCTGCCACGCGATCATGAACGCCATCTCCACTGAAGCGGACGAGCTCAAGCCTGAGCCGCGCGGCACGCTGGACGAAAAAGCCGCGTTGATTGCAGGTACGGATTGATTCTCCTCGAGCAGGCTCCACATCGCACCTGCTGGATAATATGCCCATTCGGGCAGGGAGGATGTATCGGTTTGGGTTTTAGTCGGAATGGTTTGGGGGGAGAAAACAGCCTGCTGGTCCAAGTCCACAGCCAGAAGGGTGGAATGAGGCGTGTCTGCGGGCGAGAAGGCGATGTAGGTGGCGCGGTCGATCGCCGCGGGCAGGACAAATCCATCGTTGTAATCCACATGCTCTCCGAGCAGGTTAACCCTGCCCGGCGCGCGGGCAACGAACGCGGGCGCGTGACCGAAGGCATCCCGGAATGAATTCTTAGCCTTGTCGATCGGTTGCATGTGCATATTGTAACAAGCGATTAAGAATCGGGTTAGTTTTTCAGTCATTGCCGCGTCTGCATCTTATAATGAACAACGCGATGAACGAGCCTGGTCTTTCGAGAATGGCGCGGGTACGGAATCGGTTGAAGGGAAGTATTCCCTTCGTTTCAGGCATACTGGCGGCGTTTCTCGGTTTGTTTTTGTATAATTTCCTTTTCCCCAGAAATCAATTAAGCGAACAGGAAGTGAATCTGGCGATTGCGAGCGCGCTTGCCTCTGCCACGCCGCGTCCGGCGTATTCGGCGGAGGTGTACCAGGTGATCCACCCTTCGTTGATTATGATCCAGACCGAACGGACGGGTGAAACCAGGGAAAAGGGACTGGGCACCGGGGTGATCATCAACGACTTCGGCGACATCATCACCAGTCTGCATGTGGTGGCAGGCGCAGAGAAGATCACACTCTTCTTTGCAGACGGATCGCAATCGGCGGGATTTGTTATTTCGGAATCGCCGGAGATCGATATTGCGATTTTGCAGGCAGAATTTTTACCTGCGCAGTTCGTCCCCGCCACACTGGGGAACCCGGGTGCGATGCGCGTGGGAGACGAGGCATACGTGGTCGGCAACCCATTCGGGCTGTATAGTTCAATGAGCGCAGGTGTGATCTCGGGCTTCAACCGCACATTTCAACCGCCGGGAAGTAATCACCTGATCCAAGGGTTGATCCAGTTCGATGCCGCGGCGAACCCGGGCAATTCGGGTGGTCCGTTGTTGAACCGGAGCGGACACGTGATCGGCATTGTGACCGGCATCATCAACCCGACCGACGATAATTTTTTTGTAGGCATCGGCTTTGCCGTGCCGATCGGCACCGCGACGGGCGGGGGCGGTTCGCCGCCGTATTGATCCTGATTTCAACGGGTGGTCGAGTAGTCCCACCGCGCTGAGCGGACACTGAGCCGTAGCGAAGTGGAAGTCGAAGCGTCGTGGGACGTATCGAGACCACATTGTCTGTACTTGGTAAACTGCAGTTTATGATTTGAGACTGGAGATTGGAGACTTGCGATGACCCTGAATAACAATCCTGAAAATCGGACGCCGATGGAGAAAGTCCTGTATGAGGTAAAGAAGATCATCGTCGGGCAGGATCACCTGCTCGAGCGGATGATCGTCGCGTTGCTCGCACGCGGGCACATCCTCGTGGAGGGAGTGCCAGGGCTGGCAAAGACGATGGCGATCAAGACCCTCGCCGAGGCAATCAGCGGCGACTTCAAACGCATCCAGTTTACGCCTGATCTTGTCCCTGCAGACCTGATCGGGACGCGCATCTTCAACCAGAAAACCGGCAAGTTCGAGACCTCTCTGGGACCCGTGTTTACGAACCTCCTGCTGGCGGATGAGATCAACCGCGCGCCTGCCAAGGTGCAAAGCGCACTTCTCGAAGTGATGCAGGAACGCCAGGTAACCATCGGGCGCGAAACGCACAAAGTGCCGAATCCGTTTTTGGTGCTGGCGACTCAAAATCCGATTGAGACCGAAGGCACGTATGCCCTGCCCGAAGCACAGGTGGATAGGTTCATGTTGAAAGTGCTGGTGGGCTATCCATCTCCGACGGAGGAATTTGTCATCGTTGAACGGATGACAACAGCCTTGTATGCTGTGCAAAAAACATTAACCACCGATCAATTGCTTGCCTTGCAAAAAGATGCCGACCGGGTGTACGTCGACCCCGCGTTGATGGAATACGCCGTCCGCTTGGTGACTGCCACGCGCAAACCAGCGGAGGTCGGTTTGAAGGAACTGGAGCGTTATGTAATGTTCGGAGCCAGCCCGCGCGCATCGATCAATTTGATCCTTACAGGCAGGGCGCTCGCCTTTGTGCGCGGGCGGAACTATGCCCTGCCGCAGGACGTGCTCGACATGGCGCTTGACGTGATGCGCCATCGCATTGTGTTGTCCTATGAAGCTCTTTCTGAAAATGTGACTGGCGATGACCTGTTGAACAAAATTCTGGATCGCATTCCCATTCCGGTGGTGCCACTGCATGAACACGTCCACGTTGGCTCAAACGCCTGAGCAGATCCTCCTGCGGCTCGACTGGAACGTCATCCGCCGGCTGGACGGCTTGTTGCAGGGTGATTACCGCACCCTGTTCTACGGCTACGGCGTGGACTTTGCCGATCTGCGCGAGTACCAGCCCGAGGACGATATCCGCTACATCGACTGGAACGTCACAGCTCGGATGAATACGCCGTACGTGCGGCAGTATCACGAAGACCGCGAGCTCACCGCGTGGTTCCTGCTCGATCTCAGCCCTTCCGTGGATTTTGGAACGGGAGGATCGCTTCGCGAGAAGCGCGCCGTGCTCGTAGATTTCGTCACTGTGCTGGCGCGCCTGCTCACCCGCCACGGCAACCGCGTCGGGGCTATGATGTTCGGGAATGGAATCCAGCAGACGGTCCCCGCGCGAGGCGGGCGGCTGCAGGTGCTGCGTCTCATGAACGATATACTTAAACAGCCGCATCACTCTCGCGCACCATTTACGAATCTCAAAACCTTTTTCGACACCGCGTTGAACTCGATCAAGCGTCGGTCACTGGTCTTCGTCATTTCAGATTTCATCAGCGAGCCGGGATGGGAGAAGTCGTTGAGTTCGCTCAACCGGAGGCATGAGGTGATCGCAGTCCGCCTGTTCGACCCGCGCGAGACGGAACTGCCCGATGTGGGCCTGGTGGTGAGGGAGGACGCTGAAACCGGCGAGCAGTTATTTGTGGATACGCACGACCGAAGGTTCCGCAAGCGGTTTATCGATGCCGCGTTGAAACGCGAAAAGGAGTTGAACGAATCTTTCCAGCGCGCGGGTGTGGACGTCCTTCCGCTTTCGACGGAGGATGATCTGGTGCGCGCAATTGTGAAGTTTGCGAAACGCAGGCGGCAGGCTCGGAAATGATTCTTCATTACCACAAAGGACACCAAGAACACGAAGGAAAATCTGTGGAAAGGCTATCTGTCTTTCACATGTCCAACCTTGATGCACTTCGTGTCCTTGTGTTTAATAAATGACTTTCATCTGGTCAACACTGCTTTACTTGTTATTGCTCGTCCCGCTGCTGCTGTTTCATGACCTGCAAATGCAAAAACGCAGGCAAGCCATTGCCGCGCGCTACGGCGATCTGGGTATTGTCCGCGATTCATCGCAGGGCGGCAAACAGGCGAAACCTCACCTGCCGGCGATTCTTTTTTTGGTGGG
>DATKAU010000240.1:0-4718 GCA_035514655.1 Anaerolineales bacterium | reverse complement strand
CGCCTGCCCGCCCAGGCGATGTAAAACGCGGCGATGACAGAGAGACCGATCAGGATTAATTTCCACATGGGTACTCTCCTGGTTCAGATTGGAAATTATAGTCAGGTTGAGGGTGAATTCAATGGCGGCTGGTTATTTTGTCATTTCTTTGTTTTGAAAGAGGCGTTTATGGAAAGTAAACACTGCCGGGTCCCAACAGGTATAATTTGACCGGAAAAAAACTTGTACAGTCCTTTGGAGGAATACATGGCAGATTTCATGACAATGATAGGGGATTTCTTCAAGACCTATCTAATCCAGATATGTACGCTCATCGTCGGGGGGATGCTAATCTATGAACTGTACACAGGCGATGCCGTGGCGGGTGCGCGATCGATCACGCGGAGCAGAAACCCGATTCGGTATTGGATTTTTGTCCTCATTCACTCGGCGATATAGGAGTCCGAGTTACGTGAAACCTGGAGATGGCATGACTCAAGCCGTGATCATCGATGCAATCCGCACACCGATCGGGGCACTGGGAGGCGCGTTAGCCTCGGTCCGCCCGGATGATATGGCAGCGCTTGTCATCAAGGAGATCCTCGCTCGAAACCAACTTGATCCCGCGCTCGTGGAGGAAGTGATATTCGGCTGCGCAAACCAAGCAGGAGAGGACAATCGCAATGTGGCACGCATGGCGGCATTGCTTGCGGGGCTTCCTGTGAATGTGGCGGGCGTAACTGTGAACCGCCTGTGCGCCTCCGGGTTGAACGCGATCAACCAAGCCGCGCGCGCAATCAAAGCCAGGGAAGGGGAAGTCTACATTGCAGGCGGAGTCGAATCGATGAGCCGCGCGCCGTACTCGATCCCCAAAGCCGAGGCGGGATTTTCCTTCGGTAATCTCACTGCCTGGGACACTGCGTTGGGTTGGCGCTATCCAAACCCAGTCATGAAGGAGAAACACGGCACCGACTCCATGGGCGAGACTGCGGAAAACATCGCGAAGGAGCGCCCGCACATCACGCGCGAGAAGCAGGATGCGTTTTCACTGCAAAGCCACCAACGTGCGATTGCCGCAATTGACTCGGGCAGATTCAAACAGGAGATCATCCCTGTTGTCATTCCACAGAGGAAAGGCGAACCGAAACTAGTCGATACCGACGAGCGCCCACGGCGCGATACTTCAATGGAGTCACTGGCAAAGCTCAAGCCATCTTTTGCCAGAGAGGGCGGAACAGTGACAGCGGGGAATTCGTCTGGATTAAACGACGGCGCAGCAGCTGTATTGATGATGAGTGAAGACAAAGCCAAATCCATGAATCTCAAACCGGTGGCGCGGATCGTTTCGTCTGCTGTTGCCGGGGTCCCGCCGCGCGTCATGGGATACGGTCCCATCCCTGCCACACGCAAAGCCCTCCAGCGCGCAGGCTTGCAAATGAAGGACATTGGCTTGGTGGAACTCAACGAAGCCTTTGCCGTGCAATCGCTGGCAGTGATGGAGGATTTGGATCTTGATCCTGCGATCGTCAACGTCAACGGCGGCGCGATTGCGATTGGGCATCCGCTTGGCTGTTCGGGCGCGCGGCTCATGACCACCCTCGTGCTCGAAATGAAACTGCGCGGAAATGTCAAATATGGGCTGGCAACCTTGTGCGTTGGTGTCGGTCAGGGTGAGGCGACGATCGTTGAGTTTATAGGTTGAAAGAATGGAAGTCAGCAGATTGACTTTTCACGCTTCAGACTGAAAATTGGAGATTGATGAAACGAATTTGCTCGATCCTTATTCTGCTCCTGGCGTTGACTGCCTGCAACGCTCCATCCCCATCCTTGCTGACTTCGGACGAGCCGACGCCCAGCCCATATCCTGACACGCCTTCTCCTCCGCGAATCGACGCGCCGCTGATCGAATCGCCTGCGCTCGTAAAGATTCATTTCGTCAACCAGCTCGATGGCTGGGGTGTTACAGAGACAGGTACCGTCCGCACGAATGACGGCGGGATCACTTGGTATGACGTCACGCCATCCGAGTTGACTGAAGCCGGGTATGCGGTGGACTGGTTTGTACTCGATAATAGTCAGGTGTGGATCCAACAGCCGGATTTTGCCAACTTCCCGAACGGCGGTTTTCAATTTCACACAACCGATGGAGGCATCAGCTGGAATAAATATGCTGTTCCATTTAGCGGTGCGAAACTATCCTTCCTCGATTCAAACCACGGTTGGGCGCTTGCCGATCTTGGGGTGGGTGCGGGGTCGAACGCGGTAGCCGTGTACCAGACCAACGATGGCGGCGCCACGTGGAATCTGAAATATATCAACGATCCGAATCACCCGTCGGCAGGCGATACCCTTCCGCTCGGCGGGCTCAAACATGGTTTAACCCCGATCGATATGAAAACAGCATGGGTATATGGTGTCGTCTATGCGCCGGGTACCACATATATTTTCCGCACCGATGACGCGGGTTCCACCTGGGTACCTGTCAACTTGTCACTGCCGCAAGGTTATGAAGACGGCGAGTTTTCCATTGAGCAGCTACAATTCGTTTCGGCTATAGACGCGTACCTGATCGTGCGTGCCACAGCGGATCAAGTCAATACGGCGGTGTATGTTTCGAGCGATGCGGGCAGCACCTGGTCGCTTACGCCCACCTTGATCCCGGGGGGTGCTGTGGCGGAGTTCCTCCAGACAGGAGAAGTGATCTTGTATAACCGCGAACAGTTTTACGTCACGCACGACGCGGCGCGGACGTGGAGCATCATCCCGCCGGATGTCCGCTTCAACGACACCTTCGCCGCGATGGATTTTCTCACCGCGTTTACGGGATATGTCTTGACATTGGATCCTGCAAATCACCGGTCGCTGTACCGCACCGACGATGGAGGTGGGACATGGTTTCCGGTGGTGCCATGAATTGTCATGGCGAGCGGAAGCGAAGCAATCTCATCTTCGTCATCCTATTCTTCATTGGATGCACACCCGCCTCTCCCACAGGGACGGCTGATCCCGGCGAACCGGCGAGTCCAACTGAGATTGTGTTCCTTACCCCCGCGCCTCCGACCGCGTTGCCTCCGATCTCGGGCATCTCCCCGCAGCAGATCCGCAACGCGGACTACCAACTCGGCTTCACCGACGTGCCGCGTACAGTGCAATTCACAAATGGAGTCTTTCAGCAGGGAACCGCCGGAGCCGCGGACTTCATGGAGATCCGCGTCACCGATTTCGTCGCGTTCGGCGACCTCAATGGCGACGGAGTAAACGAGGCTGCCGCGTTGATCTCCGAAAACTACGGCGGTACCGGGGTGTTTGTTTTTCTTGCGTTGTACGTGGAGCAGGCTGAACGACCCGTTTTTCTCACATCGGTTTTCATCGATGACAGGCCCGCGGTTGAAAGTATTGGGTTTGAAAACGGCGAGATTTTCCTGTACGTCACCACCCACAGCGCGGACGATCCGTTTTGCTGTCCCACACTCCGCAATGAGCGGCACTACCGGCTGATCAACAACCAATTGGAGATGACCGATTACGTCACGTTCACACCTGATGGCAGACCGCGTACGATCACGATTGAATCGCCGGCAAACGGATCGGAAGTGTTCAGTTCTGTTCAGGTGAAAGGCAATGTCGCCATTGCGCCATTTGAGAATAACCTGACCTATCGAATCTACGATGTGGGCGGTGTGGAACTTTCGGTGGGTGCAATCGCCGTCACCGCCGCGGACCTCGGAGCACCCGGCACGTTCAACCAAATGATTCTGCTTGGGAATTTTTTGTCCGGCGCGGTAATCCGAATCGAGATCCAGGATCTCAGCGCGGCGGACGGCTCATTATTCGCAATGGATTCTGTTGAATTGGTTGTAAAATAACGTGGGGCGGGATGATCTCCCGCTAAAATATCATCGGAGGAACCCATGCCCAACCTTGTTCGAGATTGGATGAGCAGTCCTGTTGTTGTTGTCGATCCAGATTCAAATGTTAAGTATGCGCTGACGCTCATGCGCCGCCGCAAGATCCATAGTGTGGTCGTTGCGATCTCGGAGAAGAACCCCACCTATGGCATTGTGACATCAACCGATATTCGAGACAAAATCGTAGGGGCCGGCCGCAATCCATCTGAACTGACCATTCGGGAGATCATGTCTGGCCCCATCATCACGGGCAACCCCGATTGGACCCTCATGGAATGCTCACAAGTGATGCAGGAAAACAAATTTCATCACCTGCCGATCGCCGACGAACACGGCACGTTAATCGGCATGATCTCCGCCACCGATATTTTCATGGCGGTGGAAGAGACAGGCTGGGTGGATTCGTCTTCAGGTGAATAATCGTTGGTCGAGCAGGCGGCGGGGTCTCTATACGGACTTCGTCCTACTCGACCATTGCCGCCGTATCGAGACCAACCATGCCAAAGCAAAAGTTCTACGTCGTCTGGAAAGGCCGCAAGACGGGTATCTTCACCTCATGGGCGGAATGTGAAAAGCAGGTGAAGGGATTCGTCGGCGCGGAATACAAGGCATTCGGCACGCGCAAAGAAGCCGAGTCAGCCTTCCAATCGAAGTATGAAGCGTTCAAGGGCAAACCATCCTCGCTTGGAAAGTGGAGGGAGGCGGATGAGCCTCCTGTTCTTCCATCCATATGCGTTGACGCGGCATGCAAGGGTTCACCTGGCAAAATGGAATATCGCGGCGTGAATACGGAATCAGGCAGTGAGCTCTTCTGCGCCGGTCCTTACCCTG
>DATKAU010000239.1:0-5359 GCA_035514655.1 Anaerolineales bacterium | reverse complement strand
TGCGCCTTGCTGTCCGCGTCCTTGCGGCTCCATGTGCGCGATTTGATCTCGAGGAAATGTCCGAGCGGTGGGTTTACAACATGATCAAGGTTAACGTAGAACTCGGTATCCTTGTACTTGATGAACCAGCGCAGGCGGACTTTTTCGATTGTCACTTCGGATTTTGGTTTAAAGTACTCGCGATAGAAACGCAGGGAATTTGTGGCGGGCGCGAGATAACGGCTGCGTGAGAGCAGCACTTCGTGTTCGAACTTCCCTTCGCGTTTTTGACCGAGCAGGGTCAACCGCGCGCGGACCTGTGAAACATTTCCCTTCTCATCCACAAATTCATCCTCGCGATAACGCAGACGCCCCTGCGATTCATCGTCGAAGATGAAGTACGCGTCGTGTTGCCGGTAGTGGCGTTCGTACAGGATGTCGATCTCGTTCCGCATCAATGCCTCGATGACGCGGTCTGGTTCGGTGATCCGGACCTTGACCTGCACCTCGAACGATTCCTCCTCCATCGAGCCGCCGAGGGCAATAAGTTTCGACAGCACGGATTGTTCACGCTCGATCAGGAATGAGTCGATCTTCTTTGCTATATCAGCAGCCTGGGCGAGCAGTTCATCTTCGTTGAGGGTTAACAATTGACGGTCGCGTAACACCCATTTGCCGTTGATCATGACGTCGGTCACGTCGGTGGATTTACTGGCATACACGATCTGGGCATAGGTATTATCTGCCGCGCGGCGGAAAGATGGGGAGTTGTGTGCGGGACTGAGGTCTATGAGGATCAGGTCGGCGCGCCTGCCCGGAGTGAGCGAGCCGGTCAAATGTCCGATATGGAGCGCCTGCGCGCCGAGGCGCGTCGCCATGAGCAGTGCCTGCGGTGCGGGGAGGGAGGTCGGGTCGTTGGTCACCGCCTTTGCGATGAACGCGGCGAGGCGTACCTCCTCGAACATATCGAGGTCGTTATTCGAGGCAGGACCGTCCGTGCCGATGCCGACATTGAGGCCCGTTTCGAGCATCTTCATCACAGGTGCGAAACCCGATGCAAGTTTGAGATTCGAAGATGGGTTGTGCGACACGCCGGCGCCTGCATGATGAAGCGTGCGGATCTCGCCGACATCAATGTGTACACAGTGCGCAGCGATGAGCTTGGCTTCGAGCAGGCCCTGCTTTTTCACGTATGGGATCACGGGCATGCCGTTTTCGTTGCGCATATTGTCCACTTCGAAGGATGTTTCGGCGAGATGCGTGTGAAGGGGGATGTCGAATTCCTTTGCGAGATCGGCAGTCTCGCGCAGAATTTCCTCGGTGCAGGTGTAAGGTGCATGCGGCGCAATGGACGGCACGATTAGTGGATGCCCCAACCACTTTTTGATGTAATCGCGGGCTTTTTCCATTGCGTCTTCATACGAGGCTGCATCAGGTGTGGGAAATTTGAGAATGGACTGCCCGCACACGCCGCGCATCCCGGCGGCTGCTGTCGCAGTTGCCACATCGTCTTCAAAATAATACATGTCGTTGAACGTGGTGACACCGCTTCTGATGAGTTCGGCGCAGGCGATGGACGTTCCCAGGCGAACAAACTCAGGAGAAGTGAACTGCCGCTCAACAGGGAACATATAGCCTTGCAGCCACACATCGAGGCGCAAGTCGTCGGCGATGCCACGTAACAGGGTCATCGGCACGTGGGTGTGCGCGTTGACCAGTCCCGGCATAAGCACTTTGCCCCTGCAGTCAATCGTCTCTCTGCCTGAGTATTCCTTTTTGATCTCATCCTCGGGACCCACCGCAACGATGTTGTCGTCTGTCACCGCGACTGCGCCGCGGTTGAATTGGTTCATTTTGCCGTCCATGGTAAGGACGTGGGCATTGAGGAAGAGGGTGTCGGCTTGGATCATTGGATCTCCCGTTGTAATAAAGGCACAGCATGCTGTGTCCTCTACGTTATCATGTTTTCACGGAATGAAAGTTAAAAATACCTTCAATGCCTTCAAATTCTGCGCGAAATCGGTGTTTTTGTGGTCGCGCAGTTCCATGTCCACTGCTGCACCGACGCCGTTTTCAACCGCCCAGTCGGCGAGTGTGCCGGTGTATACACAGCCGGTATCCACCGGAGGGTACGGATAGCCGGTTGCTTTTGCCAGCGCTTTAGAGAGTCGTTTCGAATCTTCCGTCCATGGCACACCGCCTGGGAAGACGCCCAGAGCCGCGCTGTGATAGCTGATCAGGGCGGTGATCTCGCGCGCGTTGATAAAGCTGATCACCGTGCGCGATTCGGGTTCCGAGCCTCCATACAAACCGCCATTCGTCGGGCGGTAGATCCAGCAGCCATCGCGGTCCCAATCCGCGACCCAGTTTTCGGAGGGGAAATTGCGGTTCAAATCCACGCCGTTGTTGTTGACGCGCCCGTCCACACCATGGGCGCGCGCTTCGCCATCCGGGTTCATATTGCGGATGATATACAGTTTTGCATCGGAGGGTATGACTTCGGGATGCTCGTTGATGTGGGTGATCAATTCATCTGCCAGTTCGATGGTGTTCCACTCGTAACCGCCGTGAATGCCTGCGACGATCAAATACTCGCGTTCACCGACGCCAAAAGTGTACACTTCAATCGGTTTCCCAGCCAGTGAAAAACCGATGATCGTCGGGTCGGGTCCGTTGCGCAGGTTAAACGGGGTCGATGTTTCGAAAACGGGCGGTGTGTAAAACGGATTCGGTGTAAGCGTCGGCAGGAAATAATTTGTCGGCGCGCCGAGAAACGTCGGTGTGGGCTGTGGTGATTCGACGATGCTGTCCGAGGCGGAGGCGGAATTATTCGTGACATAGAACCCTGCGCCCACCATCAGGCAGAGGATGGCAACCCCATTCACGCCCCAGATCAAATAGACCCAGTTGTGTGATTTCCTCCGGCGCATTAATCCACCTCCAACGCGCGGCGCCGCAGCCAGTCGAGCGCGAGGTTTACGGACCATTTCGGAAGACTGCGCGGCGGTCCGCCATAGGTGATGTGGTGAGTCTTTTCGCCCTTCGGTGTGATCAGTGCCATGTCTGCCGAACGATCTTCAGGATGCACAATCACACCCAGCGCGGCATCTGCATTTAATTCAGAACGCGCTTTTCGCAATTCATCCAGGAGGCTGGAAGATTGAAGATCGGAAATTGAAGTAATGTGCGGGACCTTCCGCGCGAGCAAGCCGTCTAGATTGGATTCCAACCCGATCAAGCTCCAGCCGCGGTTTGCCACTGCATTAAGCGCCGCGTCCTCCAGCCGATCCTCGTCCGCTCCGAAAACCGTCTGCCCAAGCCGATGCCTTATCTCAGACTCGATCCCAGCAATCATTTCATCTGCGACGGTTTCGTCCCCTGCCTTTGCCGCGATGCGGATGTCCACTACGCCGGTATGCGCGGCCAGCCCGACCGTCGGGTTGCTCAGTGTTTCGAGATCGGCGATCTTCTCGTCGATCATCCCTTCGCCCAACCCCGCGCAGTGCAGGACTTTAATTTTGATAATTTGATTGAGACTGAACCGGTGCTGCAGATACGGCACGATGGACTCGTGCAGGATCAGTTCCATTTCGTTTGGCACGCCGGGGAGGGAAATCACCGCATTGCGTTCGGTTTCAACGATAAAGCACGGCGCAGTGCCGACTGGGTTTTTGATTCCCAACGCGCCTTTAGGCGCGTATGCCTGCCTCTTTTGATTGTCGGATGGCTTCCGCCCGTACCGCGAAATGGTTTCGACCACCTGCTCCCACAAGTCTTCACGGAACTCGAGTTCGACGCCTGCTGCGCGCGCGACAGCCTCGCGCGTGGGATCGTCCACGGTGGGGCCAAGCCCGCCGGTGGTGATGATGATCTCGGCGCGGTTCATCGAATTGTGGATGGCCTCCGCAATGCGTTCGATGTTGTCTCCGATGGTGATCGTGCGATACAGATCGACGCCCATGCCCCGCAGGACGCGCGCGATGTGGCGTGTGTTTGTGTCCACGATTTCGCCGAGGAGGATTTCCGTTCCGATGGTGATGATTTCCGCTGAGGGCATGATTTTCTCTGCCACAGAGCACACAGAGAGCGCTGAGAATATCTTTTATGAATCTCTGAGAACTCTGTGATCTCTGTGGCTATATTTTTAGAATTCTACTTCAATCCCCAATTTCATGGCGTGCGCGTTCTTTAAGGCAACTTGCGCGGCAACGGCGTCCTGCACAGCATTGCCGACCGATTTGAAAAAGGTGATCTCATCGTCTGACTGCCTGCCCGGTTTTTTGCCCAGCACGATCTCGCCCAGCTCTGCGTGGATGCTTGATTCCGTGATTAGGCCGGCTTTCATTGCCTTCACGATGTCACCCGCCTCATCCATGACGGTGGCGCGTGAGTCAACAACGATGCGCGACCGGGCAACTGTTTCAATGGGCAGTTCCTGCATTTCCGGTGTGTATGCGCCGATGGCAGAGATATGTGTGCCGGGTTTTACATCCTTATCTTCAAAGACAGGTTTTGTGGAACCGGTGGCGGTGCAAATAATATCAGCATTCTCGATGGCTTCCTTCGGTGTCACTGCCACGCGAATATCGCTGGGAATGTTTCCCTGACCAGCCAATTCCTTGACGAACGCTTCTGCTTTTGAACCAGTCGGGTTGTAAATGAAAACCGTTTCGATGTTTCGTGCGGTGCATGCAGCTTGCAGTTGAGTTTTTCCCTGTGGTCCCGCGCCGAAGATGGCAACGACTTTGCTGTCCTCCCGTGCAAGCAGGTCAATCGCCGCGCCGCTCCCCGCGCCCGTGCGGATCGCGGTCAGGGTGCTTCCTTCGAGCAATGCGATTGCGCGTCCCGTCTCGGGGTCGAAGACCATCACCGCGGCTTGAATGTAGGCGAGTCCGCGAGGGGGATTCGATGGGTACAGCGATACTACCTTGACAGCGAGCGCTTCGCTCGCGTCCGCTTTCATATACGCGGGCATGAACAGGCTGATCGCGTCGCGGCTTGGGATTTGCAGACGCGTCCGGAGCGGTACATCAGCTGTCCCGGTGGAGAGGGAGGTGTACGCCTCCTTCATGGCGGCGATCGCGTCCTTCATCGGAAGGGCTTGTCTGACGTCGTGTGCGTTCAGTATGAGCATCTACATTTCCTATTGTTAACGGAGATTACTTCGCTTGCAATGACAGAAAGTGGTAGCAAAAAGCGCAGAGGGTTGGGGTTTCGCCTCTGCGCTATTGTCAATTCATGTGTAGTTATTCCATACCGAGGTAGGCTTTTTGGACCGTTGGGTCCTTTTTAAGGTTGGCGGCGGTGTCTTGCAGGACGAGGGTGCCCGATTGCAAGACGTATCCGCGATTGGCAACCGAGAGCGCCATCAACGCATTCT
>DATKAU010000238.1:0-11650 GCA_035514655.1 Anaerolineales bacterium | reverse complement strand
GATCCATCTGTTCCGAATCTTTATCAACAAGGCAGCGACCGCTCGCGCGGCAACCTGTTGGGCGTCGAGCCTTACATGATCCCGCAGGATTACGCATCCAAAGAATCGTTTTTCAACAAACTGAATGGCTGCCTGTTGGCCGCACAGCGCCAGAAATGGCTGAACAAAAAAACAATTGTCGTTTTCCCTGAGTTTATCGGCACCTGGCTGGCGCTTGCAGGCGAGGGCGATCAAATATTTCGGGCTCTCACGATTAATGCCGCGGAACGGGCGATGGTCTTAAGTAATCCGTTGCGCTTCATCGCCAACCTGCTGGCGTCCAGGGAGAAAGGACGGGCTGAGGCGGCTTTTTTTCGGATGAAGGCGAATCAGATGGTGGAGATTTATCAGGATGTCTTCTCGCGACTCGCACAGGAATATGCTGTCACGATCGTCGCCGGATCGATCGTATTGCCCCCGCTTCAAATCTCCGGCCGACAGTTGATCCTGACCGGGGGATCCCTGCACAACACCTGCATCGTCTACCAACCCGATGGCATGCCCTACCCGAAACCGATACTGAAAAATTTCCCAACTGCAAAAGAATTAACGTTTATCGCTCCCGCCCAGGTGCTGGATATACCTGCCTTTGATACGCCGGCGGGCCGTTTAGGTGTTCTTATCTGTGCGGACTCGTGGTTCCCGCAGGCGTATGTGCCTCTGAAAGAGCAGGGCATTGACCTGCTGGCCGTGCCTTCCTATGGCGGATTTGCAGTGCAGACCTGGGATCAACCCTGGCCCGGTTATGACGGCTGGGGTGCGCCCGCAGATGTGGACCTCCATGATATAAAGACGATCACGGAAGGGCAGGCGTGGAACAAATATTCGCTGGCAGGGCGCATTCGCTCCAGCGGCGCAACCCATGGCATGAATGTTTTCCTGCGTGGGAAACTTTGGGATCAGGATTCGGGAGGCTGGCCCGCCACACTTGTGCGGGATGGCGTAGTTTTTGTGGAGGAACAAACCCAAAAAGCTGCCCTGCTAAGTCTGTGGCTCTGATAAGAAAAATGCCCGGCGAGTCGCGGACAATTTTCTTATATTACGCCGGCTGTTTCCTCAATATTTCAAGGAAGGGTTTCCGGAATTCGGAAACCGTTGGCGTAACCATTTCCTGAAGTAATAACCAGAGGCTGGGTTGGGTGTTCAAGTACATGGACGATGCGTCTTTACTCATAGACTGGAGGCAGTGATGAAGATCCGGTCAAACCAAATACTTTTGTCGATTGTCGGAGGTGCTGCTACTGGCAGGTTGCCACGAACTGGAGGCAACGACCCGGATCGAATCAGATGGGGATTGGCTTCTCGAAGGAGGAACGCGCAAATTTGGAGAAACAAAACCCCAACCAGTAGGATTTCTGTAATACTTCGCAGTCATCGCCGAGTCTCACCGTGAATGAGGAGCCGCGCGGTGATGAGACGTGGTGCATCAACATCGTGCGTTTCAATGACCTCGACGAACTCCGCGACCTGTATGGGCAACGGGAAGGGATCACCATCAACCGCCTTGAGATCAGCGAAGGCGTGCTTTATTATGATATTGACGTGGATATGTTGTCGGAAGATTCAGGGTTTTCCGTGCTGACGGAGATGACATGGTCTGTAGTTCTACCCGGCGCGCCCATGGCACATAACGCCGATCAGGTTGATGGCAGCACACTTACCTGGAAGCCCGCCTCAAAAAGTGGAATTGTGAATTTACGCGCGGAGAGCGAGGCTCCGCATAGCGGAATCCCGTTTCCACCGTGCGGTATGGCTTTCATCGGGATTGGAGTGGGAATCATCTATTTGCGCCGGCGCAGACAGGAAATATTGCGGTATAAGATGTAACGCCGGAAAACCCAAACCTGTTGCGATCGGGGAGGGAAATTCTTATAATTAGGCGAAACCCGTCCCCTTTGAGCAAGTGAATAGGAGGTTCCCATGTCTGATGCAATTGCCGCGCAACGCGATACGTTCATTGATCGGTTTCTCCAATCCGCTTCAGGGGCGTTCAGCCTATTTTCCATGTACATCGGGGATCGTTTGGGGCTGTACCGCGCGCTCGCCGAAGGCGGTCATGCCACCGCGGCGGAACTGGCGTCGCGCACTCGCACACACGAACGCTACATACGTGAATGGCTCGAACAGCAGACGGTAGCGGGTATCCTCGAAGTAGAGGATGAAAACCACGCGGCTGATGCGCGCCGTTTTCGAATCCCTGCGGGGCATATTGAGCCGCTGATCGATTGCGGCAGTCTGAACTACATGGTCCCGCTGGCGCAGTTGCTTGTGGGGGCGGTGAAGCCGTTGCCCTCTGTGTTGAACGCGTACCGCAACGGCGGGGGCGTCGCGTTCGATGAATATGGTACCGATCTCCGCGAAGGACAGGCGGCAATTAATTATCCTGCCTTCTGGCATCAATTGCCGAATGAGTGGCTGCCTGCGATCTCAGACGTGCATTCTCGTTTGCAAGCAGATCCCTCAGCGCGTGTGGCAGACATCGGGTGCGGCTATGGCTGGTCAAGTCTCGGCATGGCGAGGGGTTATCCAAAGATTCATGTTGACGGACTCGATCTTGATGCGCCCTCCATCGAACGCGCACAGGAAAATGCGAAACGAAACCGGCTCGAAGAACGGGTCCACTTTCAGGTGCGGGATGCGGGCGATCCGTCGCTTGCGGGGCAATATGACTTGGTGACCGCCTTCGAGTGCGTCCATGATATGAACAACCCGGTCAACGCATTGCAAACCATGCGCAGGCTGGCGAAGCAGGATGGCACCGTGTTGATCGTGGATGAACGCGTCGGAGATGCGTTCACCTCCAAAGGCAACGATGTGGAATGGATGATGTACGGCTGGAGCATTCTGCACTGCCTGCCCGTGGGCATGACCGACGAGGGCGCGGCGGGCACCGGTACGGTGATGCGCACCGACACGTTGAAGAAATATGCCGCCGAAGCAGGTTTCAAACATGTCGAGGTGCTGCCCATCGAACACTTCTTCTTTCGGTTTTATCGGCTCATGCCGTAAAACCTTGTTGTTTCCCTTTTCTTTGTTACTGGAAGAAAACTGCCAACTCGTCAGCAACCTCAGCCGCGCGTTCTTCGGGGACGAAGTGACCTGTTTGTTTGAAGATCTTAAGCGTTGCGTTCCGGATGGCTTCCGCGGAGCGCATTGCCACAGGTACCGGGAAAAACGGATCGCTGTCACCCCACACGATCAGGGTGGGAATTTCGATTTGTGAAGCGAACTCCTCAATCGAACGGTAGTTGCCCGGCAGGTCTGCGATGCTATGCTGGAAAATCCTTGCCGTGGAGGACATGCCGTGCGGTGTGATGTGTCGGCGGAAATCCTCCCAGCACACCGCCTTCTTGTTGACCGCGGCAAACTGATACATCATGCGAAACCCAAAGGGACTCCCAGCCATCGCCTTGTATACCAAATCCCCGAGCACGGGAATCCCTGCACTGCGGAGTGGAAGTGGAATGGGCGTATCGGTGAACAGGTTTGTGGCGGAGAGCATCAGCTTGCGAATCGTTAACTCCGGGTGCAGGCGGAGCAGGGTCAGGGCAATGGGTCCGCCGAAGTCGTGGGCGGCAAGATAAAGGTCGGGGATGTCGAGGCGCTTCAACAGATCTGCAATGGCGCGTGCCTGGCCTTCCATGTACCAGTCATCGCCGGTCGAGTCCGATTCGCCAAATCCGAGAAGGTCAGGGATGATGAGGCGGTAACGTCCAGGATTTTTCTCCAGCAGGGTATGCGCCGCGGTTTCCCACGAATACGCAGAGCCGGGGAATCCGTGCAGGAAAAGAATCGGCGCACCTGTGCCTCCTTCGAGATAACTCGTTCTTCCCGATTTATGACGGATTAGTTTGATTGTTGGCATTGGTTTCTCCTTTCAGTGTATATACACATATATTGGTAAAAAAATACGGCTGGTCATTCTGGTGCAGGCGCTCATAGGCCGTCTTCTGCGATCATCGAGATCTGGTGAAGTTCGCCCATGACTTTATCCCAGTTTGATGCTCCCAGATGATTGGTAATATGTGCCTGCGCCCGCTCCCAGTACGGAGTGGCTTTGATCATCACATCCCTGCCTTTTGTTGTGAGCAGGATGAGGCGGGTGCGGCGATCACTTCCCGTTGAAACTTTTATCAAACCCTGCTTTATTAGCGGACGCAAGTTGCGGGTGAGGGTGGTTCTATCCATGGCAAGGATGAGAGCCAGATCATTCATGCGCAGGTTATTCACCAGGGAAAGCACATTCAACAGGGAATATTGGGTGGAGCGCAACCCGCTGGGTGCAAGTATCTTATCGTAGTACTGCGTCACCAACCGCGTCGCGCGGCGGACGTTGAAGCCCACACAGGGGACCTGCCGGCGGGCGAATTGATACAGGCTTTCACGAGGCATATCTTTGAACACAATAAGTGTATATACACCTAAACGACGGGAATGTCAAGAGCGTTGCTGGGAAAAATCTCTGCTGGCTCCATAAAAAAATAGACGGGTCGTCCATATTCGGACAACCCGTCCATGATCATTAAGCCGTCTGCTTCTTCAGCAACTCGAGGAAGTGCTTGCGGAACTTCGTTACCTTCGGCGCGACCACCGCCTGGCAATACGGCTGGTAAGCGTTGCGTGCGAAGTATTCCTGGTGATAATCCTCCGCCATGTAGAACTTGTCGAGTTTCTCTACTTGTGTGACGATGGGCTTGTCCCAGATCTTCTGAGCGCTCAAATCCTTGATCAGACCCTCGGCGGTCTGCTTCTGCTCGTCATCGTGATAGAAGATGGCGGAGCGGTACTGTGTTCCCACATCCGCACCCTGCCGGTTGAGTGTGGTGGGATCATGGATGGCGAAAAACACGTTCAACAGGTCGCGGTACGAGACTACATTTGGGTCGAAGTGAACCTGCACCACCTCGGCATGACCCGTGTCGCCGTTGCACACTGCGCGGTACGACGGGTTATCCACGTGCCCGCCGGCATAGCCCGATTCCACACCGTGGACTCCTTTGACCTCATCGAAAACGGCTTCGAGACACCAGAAGCATCCCCCAGCCAGCGTTGTGGTTTGAAGATTGGTATTCATGATAACTGCTCCTTTTCTAGGATTACTTACACTCAGTAGACAGTGTAACAGAGTAAAATCTTATTACGAAAGTATTAAGTTTGTTCGTGTTCTCTTCGGAGGGGAAACAGGTTCGTACACAGAGGCACACATGGAAGATTTCTATTATAAACTCATGAATTGGGTTATGGACAAGAAATTCTATAATGAAACATGGTATTTCTACCTGACCGGGGAGTGGCGCGATTCTTTCCCGACCGAGTTGAGATTCTGGCGAAAATATTCGGAATTTGGGCGGAAGCTATATTCGCGATTGCCCAGCGATCCTCACTGCTATGAGTGCGGAGTTCCAATGGCAGGGTTCGGAGGCAATCTTTTGCGATTTATAGGCTCGGCACCATCCAGTTTCAGCCCGAGGCTATGCAGTGGATGCGAGAAGTCTGCGCGCAAGTACGAGAGCGGCGCGGAGGTGGAACTGACGATGATCTTCGCCGACGTGCGCGATTCGACTCCGCTTGCCGAGGCAAAGGGCCCGAGCGGATTCAAGGAGGTTATCGGGAGGTTCTACAAGGAGACAAGCAAAGTCCTGATCGAACGAAACGCGATGGTCAATCGCTTAATGGGCGATCAGGTAATTGCCCTGTTCGTTCCGCGTTTTGTGGGAAAGAACCACGCGCAGGTTGCGCTCGAGGCGGCCATCGATTTGTTGCGGGTGACAGGTCATGACCGCGAAGCGGGTAAAGAACCATGGATTCCCGTCGGCGCGGGCGTTCACACAGGCAAGGCATATGTGGGTGCGGTCGGCGCGGCGGAGGGAGTTACTGAGATCGCCGTCCTTGGAATCGCGCCAACCCTGTGCGCCCGCCTCTCATCCAAAGCCGCGGCAGGGGAGATTTTGATCAGCGAACATGCTGTGACATCCGGAAACCTCGATGTGGAAGGATTGGAATCCCGCGTACTCGAGTTGAAGGGGGTGAGTGAGCCCGTCTCGGTACGGGTGGTAAGGGCATGATGAAATGAGGTGTCTAAACATAAGATTCCAAATTCTCACGCGGTTTTCTCAGAGAGATGGAACCCGCGACTTGAAAACAAAGCGTCGAAGGGTATATAATTCCGATAACACTTATCCCAATTACAGAGCGAGTTAATATGGACCGTTACCTTATCGAATCACCTCACGCGACTGAGGATTGCGACAGAGCGGTGAAGGAGATCCACGCCGCAGGGTATCTGCATCACTTTGAGTGGGGATGTGAAGACGGAAACCATTCGGCATGGGCGATCGTCGAAGCGGAAAGTGTTGAACATGCGAAGCAGATCGTCCCCTGGATGTTCCGCGAAAAAACCCGAATCATCAAACTCGTCAAGTACGAGATCGCGGACAAACTTCACCACGAGCAAGACAGTTAACGCAGCAATCCCTGACTAATAACCCCTGCTCTGCTTGCTGAAGCTGGAGCGAGGCTGCGCGGCCACATTCGTGTGCATCCATCCGCACGAGCGGGGTTCTTAGCTTTACACGCGCGTAGCAGGATCACATACGCTGTGTTGATAACAGGCGTTAATAATCTGGAATCTCGGAGGAGGTTCGTATGAACGACCCGTTGCGGTTAATGTGCATCCTCGCCCACCCTGACGACGAATCGCTTGGAATGGGAGGCACATTGGCAAAATATGGCGCAGAGGGAATCGAGACGTATCTGGTCACTGCCACACGGGGCGAACGCGGTTGGTTTGAGGATGAGAAAGATAATCCTGGCATCGGCGCTCTCGGCAGAATGCGCGAGGCGGAACTGCTCAATGCCGCGCAGGAACTCGGCATCCGCGAAGTGAAATTTCTCGATTACATTGACGGCGATCTCGATCAAGCAAATCCCGCCGAAGCCATCGCCAAAATCGTTTCTCATCTCCGGCGCATTCGCCCTCACGTCGTCATCACCTTCGATCCTAACGGCGCGTACGGTCACCCCGATCACATCGCCATCTGTCAGTTTACCACTGCCGCCGTACTTGCCGCCTCCAATTCAAATTACTCCGATGCATCCTCCCCGCACAGCGTTACCAAACTTTATTACATGGCATGGCCCAAAGGAAAGTTCGACGCATATGAATCGGTCTTCGGAGAACTGACCATGCATGTGGATACCATCGCGCGTCGAACCACGCCCTGGCCCGATTGGGCTGTCACATCCGTGATTGACACCGCTGAGTACTGGAACACCGTATGGCAAGCCGTCTCGTGTCACAAGACTCAACTCATCGCTTATGGTCAACTCGAACATCTCTCGCCCGAACATCATAAGGCATTGTGGGGTTCGCAGGAATATTATCGCGTTCTCAGCCTCGTCAACGGCGGGCGCGCAAGAGAGACAGATTTGTTTGAAGGTCTACGTTAAACATCCCATCATTGCGAGCCGTCGCGCCTCGGCGCCACTCCTCGCAATGACGAATCCAATAGGAGTCACGATGAACCGACCACGCACCTCGCCAATCGAATTGAAGGCAGATGAATTCCGCCTCATCGGGCATCACCTCGTGGATCGCATCGCGGACTTTCTGGATTCACTCCCGACGTATCCCGTCACGACGGGCGAATCGCCGCAGGCGATCCGCGAGACATTGGACTCATCCCGCCTCCTCCCTGCGCTCGGGACAGATCCCGCATCATTAGTGGATCGCGCCGCCGATCTCTTATTCGACCACTCGCTGTTCAACAGTCACCCGCGCTTTTGGGGTTATATCACCGCCTCTGCCGCGCCGATTGGTATCCTGGGCGACCTTCTGGCATCGACGGTCAATCAAAACACAGGCGCGTGGTTCCTTTCACCGATGGCAAGCGAGATCGAAGCGCAGACCATCCGCTGGATCGCTGAACTGCTCGGCTATCCAACCACCTGCGGCGGGATACTGGTCAGCGGCGGCAACATGGCGAACATTGTCTGCTTCCTCGCTGCACGGCAGGCAAAAGCAGGCTGGGATATGCGCGCTGTGGGCTTGCATGATCGTCAACGATTGCGCGTCTACTGCTCAAAAGAGACTCACACCTGGGTTCAAAAAGCCGCCGACATGTCTGGAATCGGGACCGACAATATCCGTTGGATTCCCACGCGAAAAGATTTGAGCATGGATACGGTCCAATTGCAGAATCAAATTCGGGCGGACAAGGCAGCGGGCGACCGTCCGTTTATCGTGATCGGCACGGCGGGTTCGGTCAGTACGGGGGCGATTGACACTCTGCCTGAAATCGCGACAATTTGCCGCGAAGAGGATGTATGGTTTCACGTAGATGGCGCCTATGGTGGCTTCGCGGCAATGCTGCCCGATGCATCACCTGATTTGGGTGGGTTGAGCGAAGCGGATTCGGTTGCGGTGGATCCACATAAATGGCTCTACGCGCCGCTTGAGGCAGGATGCGCGCTCGTGCGTGATTCCGAAAAACTGCGCCAGGCGTTTGCGTATCATCCCCCGTATTATCTCTTCGGTGTGGAGGCAATCAACTATCTTGATTACGGTCCGCAGAATTCGCGTGGCTTCCGCGCGTTAAAGGTCTGGCTGGCGTTGCAACAGGTTGGGCGTAAAGGCTATGAGCAAATGCTCAACGATGACATTCAACTGGCGAAGAGGCTTTATGAGTTCGTCGCACGGCAACCCGAACTGGAAGCGCTCACGCAGTCGTTGAGCATCACCACGTTTCGTTATGTCCCGCATGAGTTGAAAGCGGGTTCGGAGAAAATCGAAGAATATCTGAACCAATTGAATACAGAATTGCTCACCCGCCTGCAAAACGGCGGAGAGGTGTACGTCTCGAATGCGGTGATTGACGGAAAATTCGCCTTGCGCGCCTGCATCGTCAACTTCCGTACGTCGCTCGAAGATATTAAGGCGTTGCCCGTGATCGTATTGCGAATTGGTCGTGAGGTGGACGCTGAATTGAGACCTGAAGAACTCAAAGTCAAAGGTTGAGAGGCGCATGGACTACGATGTCATCATCGTTGGTGCGAGGGTCGCCGGATCAGCGCTTGCCGCGTTGCTCGGTCATCAAGGTCACCGCGTACTTCTGCTGGATAAGGCGCACTTCCCCAGCGATACGCTATCCACACATTTCTTTCGCGCGCCTGCCCTGCGCGTCTTTGAACGATTGGGTGTGCTGGGTGAAGTGAAGTCCGCCGCGCCGCCGCTAACGGTGGTTTGGAATTACATTGACGGTCATATCATCCGCGATCTCGTTGAAGCACCAGAAGAGCATTTGCGTTATTTCCTATGCGAGCGGCGAATCACGCTCGATTGGATTCTCTTCCGGCGCGTGGAACGCGAATCGAATGTCGTAATTCGTCAGGGTGCGCAGGTCAGGGAGTTGATCAGGCTCGATGGACGCGTAGCAGGCGTCAGTTGGAACGAAGCGGATGAAACGTACGAGGCAAGTGCGCGAGTCGTTGTCGGTGCGGACGGAGTATATTCCACGCTTGCCAAACTCCTTGAGCCGGAATACGAGACTCAATTCCCCGTGCGCCGCTGCATGTACTACACCTACTTTCAGGGCATCGAGCCGCTCGATGAAGCATCGTTTGCCGAACATCACTTCGTCGGCGATACGCTCACCTACGTCTTCCCCACCGACGCGAATCTCACCCTGGTGGCGGTCACGGTTCCGATCAGCGAATTCCCCTCATTCAAAAAGGAACCGCTGAAACGGCTGCGCGCGCACCTTGAATCGCTCCCGTTTCTTGTGCATCGTTTATCGAAGGCAGAGATTACCGCGGAGGTCAAGGGCGCGGGCAACATTCCCTGTTATCAACGTGTGCCGTATGGTACAGGTTGGGTGTTGGTCGGCGATGCTCACCAGATCATGGATCCGTGGAGCGGGATGGGGATTGACCACGCCACGACTCACGCGTCCCTGCTGGCGGATTCGCTCCACCGCTTTCTGACCGACGGCGAAGCCTGGGAGGCTGCCATGAGTGACTATCACAACCAGGCGCGTGCATGGAGCGAAAAGACATATCGCCGCACCTCAACCTACGCCGCCGATCTGCGTCCCATGACGCGCGCGGCTTTGCAGAAGCGAGGCATGGTTTAGGGGAAGCACGTATAAGAGAAGATCCCGTTCACCTGAATCGAAGGGGGTCAGTCAGCCGGTAAGATTTTGAGTGATGAAGGTGTAAATCATGACCGAAAAACAAGACCCCGAACGCAACGAAATAAAATTTCTAACCCAGTTTGCGGATTTCTCTGCTTCATACCGCGTGCTGGAGATCGGGTGTGGTGACGGACGTCTCACCTGGCGGTATGCACGGGAGGTGAGACGTGTTGTCGGCGTTGAAATCGAGCAGGATGATTTGCGCCTCGCAATAATTGATCGTCCTTCGGATCTTGAGAACAAGGTCATTTTCACCAACGTCGACTCAATATATTTGCCGTTCTCGAAGGAAACCTTCGATCTTGCCATTCTGTCCTGGTCGCTCTGATGCATGACTCATGAGGGCATGGTCCATGCCCTGGGTGAAATCCGACGCGTGCTCGTCCGCGAAGGCATCTTGATTGATCTGCGTCCGCTCCTCGCTCACGCCTCAATCGAGGTTGTTTCTGCCAGCGAGACCCGCCTCGCCGGGAGGGTGGATCAACTGCCCGAAGATCGCGCCGGCGATGAAGCCGCGGACCGGGCTATTACGTACGCGGAAAAACAAGGCTGGTTCATCAAGGATCGCGAGGAGTTCTTCCCGTTCAACTACTACTGGGATTCGCCGAAGGAAACGCAGGAATACCTCGAAGCGGAATGGTCGAACTCTGTCACAGTTGACGAAAAGGTGTGGCGAAATGCCCGTTCGATGTGGGCGGTTGCGAATGCCGATGCACAGGTGCGATTGCAGTTGAAGATGTTGATCGCGCGTTGGAAAAAAGTGTAGCCGGATTCTTCAATCCTCCGACTTCTCTGATTTTCTCTGCTCGTAACAGTCCATCATCCTTGTTCGAGCGTGTTTTGAGGGCAGATTGTTATCTGTATGCCATGTAGCAGCAGCGCGCACAGATCGGCAGGGTTCCATGCACCGCCAGGGTTTGTCGGAAGCCCCTTAATTTTTCCCCGTTCCATACTTCCATGGCGTGGTGTGTCTCAATATTTCCCGCCTTCCATGCCCGGCATGGCTTCACCGAGCCGTCGGGCCAAACCTTCATGCGCGTCCACGCACAACGGGTTGAAGTGTATTTGGTGAGGCGCTCCGGCTCGGAATACCAAACTCGAATATTTCCCCGGTTGAGTTCGGGTGTCTGCTTGACCATCATGGAAGAGTATCGGGCGCGCTTGCGGATAGCGTCGAGAGAGTCTGCCACCAGTTCAACATCCACCTTTTCCGGGTGAATTTCCCAGGCTACCTCATCTGCTTCAAAGAGCGAGAAACCGGCATTGAAAGCCTCCACCATTTTGTGCGTTTGCATCCAGAGATGGTTAAAATTGATGCCATCCACACCCCATGTCTGCGCGAGTTCATACATGGGAATCAAGTGTTCGTAATTCAAGTCTGAAATTGCCATGCTCACAAACACAACGGGGCGGCGGGGTTT
>DATKAU010000237.1:0-6246 GCA_035514655.1 Anaerolineales bacterium | reverse complement strand
GTCGATGCGGTAGATCTGGTTTTCGTTGAGGGTTTTGTGAATCTGCTGGTTCAGGCTCTGTGCCGATTTCAGATCGGTTCCGAATGGCTTTTCGATCACCACACGCCGCCAGCCCTCCCGTTCCGTCAACTGCTCGGTGAGCCCCAGCAGATCGATGATGGTTGGGAACACGTCCGGTGGCGTCGCCATGTAGTAAACGCGATTCCCGGCGCCTTTTTCCCAACCGCCCATGATTTCGCTGAGTTTTTCGGCATCGTCGAGCTTGTCGTACTTGCCTTGGAGGTAGAGGATGTTGGGCGCAAAATCCGCCCACTGCTCGGGCTTGAATTCGAACGATGCGAATTGTTTGACTCCTTCCTCGAGATGCGCACGGAACTTGTCGTCCGAAAAGGCCGTCCCGCCGTAGCCGATGATCCGAAACTGCTTGGGCAGGCGTCCCTTGCGGCACAGGTTGAACAGCGAGGGGATGAGCTTGCGCTGGGTCAGGTCGCCCGATGCGCCAAAGATGATGATTGAGGTGGGTAAGTCCTTGTTCATATTAACTCACTTTGCCAAAGAGATTCGGAGTCGCGGAGAAATTACAGATCTTTCTCTGCGTCTCCGCGACTCTGCGGCAGATTATTCTGATTTCTTGATCGCGTGACCGCCGAACTGGTTACGCAACGCGGCCAGCATGCGCGCCGAATAATTCTGCTCGTCCCGGCTGGCGAGGCGCATCTGCAAGGCAAGAGTCAGCACCGGTGCGGGTACATCGAGATCGATCGCCTCGAACACCGTCCACCTTCCTTCGCCTGAATCCGCCACCCAGGGTTTGATCTCTGCGAGAGTTGGGTCGTCATCCAGCGCGTTCGCGGCGAGATCAAGCAACCACGATCGGACAACACTTCCGTGCTGCCAGATGTGTGAGATCTGCGCGAGGTCCATTCCGAATTCCTTTTTCGCCTTCAAAATGCTGAAACCCTCGGCGAACGCCTGCATCATGCCGTATTCGATCCCGTTATGGATCATTTTAACGAAATGGCCTGCTCCATGGTGACCCACATGACCCCAGCCTTTATCTGCCGCAGGAGCCAGCGTCTCGAAAATCGGACGCATCGATTCCACCACCTCGGGTTTGCCTCCGATCATAAGACTGTATCCTTCCCTCAAGCCCCAGATCCCCCCACTCGTACCGCAATCCACGAACTCGATGTCTTTCGGCGCGAGCTGTGCCGCGTGACGGACGGAATCCTTGTAATTGGAGTTGCCTCCATCGATGACGATGTCACCTTTCGATAACAAACCGGATAATTCCTGAATTGTATCGTCTGTGGCTTTACCAGCAGGCACCATTAACCACACGATGCGCGGCGACTTGAGTTTGCCCACCGCATCCGCGAGCGAGTGCGCGCCTTCCGCCCCCATTTTGACTGCTTCATCCACTGTCGCGGCAGTCCGCGTATAACCGACGACGCGATGCCCGCCGCGCGTGAGCCGTATTGCCATGTTCAATCCCATCTTGCCCAAGCCGATCATTGCGAGTTCCATAAATTCTCCTTTTGACAGCCTCGGTGGTCGAGCGCAAGCAGTCGAGACCACAGGTGAGAAATGCAGTTCTTGTTGTAAAAAACTTCTTGATCACCGTGGGTCTCGATACGTCCCACGACGCTTCGACTGCGTTCCTCGCTTGCTGCTCGTCACTCCGCTCAACGCGGATGATCATCCTTCACAAACCTTATATCCCTTGATCTTCCGTGGCAATTTACCCGCCGCAGCATCATCAACAAGCCAAATCAATTCGCCGTCTTTAGGGTCGATCCGCTGCGCGGGGAATTGTTCCGGATTATATCTTTCACTCAGCACTTGCGCCAACGCATCTGCCTTCTTTTCACCGGTTGCCATAAATACGACCATCCGCGCCTGGTTGAAGACAAGCTGCGTTAAAGTGACTCGATCCGCTGGGCGGTCCTGGTAGTTCGCAGTCACCGCGATGACAGGCTCTGTCGCATAGACAGGCGAGCCGGGGAATAACGAAGCCGTGTGCCCATCCTCGCCCATGCCGAGCAACACAAAATCGAAGCGTGGAAAATCCAAATCAGAGTCGGCGAATTGTTTCAGGGTTTGTGTATACGCCATCGAAGCAGAGACCGGATCGAGTTCACCCTGAGCGCGATGGATGTTCTCTCCAGGGATTGGCACGCGACTCAATAGTAAATCCATTGCCTGCCGGTAATTGCTCCCGGCGTCACCCGGCGGAACGCATCGTTCATCGCCCCAGAAGGCGTGGACTTTGTCCCATTCAACCTGATCGCGATATTCAGTGGCGAGTAGCTGAAAGAGTCGAACCGGTGAACTGCCGCCATTCAATGCGACGAGGAAATGATTTCGTTCACGTGTTGCGCGATTCGATTGCTCGATGAACAAATTTGCCGCGTGACGGCTTAGTCTTTCAAAGTCATGGAAGATGCGGAGTTCGGGTTTCATACGCTGCTCCATGCCATGTGCTGGCTGAGCGTCCGGCGTGCTGCATGCTCGATATCGGCAAGGATATTTTCATGATTTGTCCCCGAAACAATCTCGCCAAACGTGACACGCGGGGTCAGCCCGAAGATTTCCCTGCCGCTGAGCATCTGCCGCGCGAATTGGTAGAGGAAAGCAAGCCTCTGGCGGTCGGGGCGTGCTTTTCGGAACCATGTAATCGGATGCCTCATCGCGCGCGGAAAGATAACTCCGCCCACGATGGTGATCAATATCTGCAAACTGGGGACGCGCTGGAGGAAAATTTCAAGACTGCGCGACCAGTGATGGAATTCTCCGTCGGGCTCCGGCATGAATGCCGGATCCGCTTCGATGCCGCCGCGCGGGAAGATCAGAAGCGCGCCGCCGCTATTCAGGTGGCGGATTGAATCGCGGATGACCTGCATCCGTCCCATTGGGTTGCTCCGGTCGGGCGCGAAGAAGGCGCGTTCGTTGATGTGCGGCATGTGTTGAAAAAAGGGAATATCCCCAATAATGGCTTTATAGTCCGGGCGGTTGACATGGGCGGAAATGACGATGGAATCGACTGAGGCGGGGTGGTTCGCGGCGATGACGAGCGGTCCGCTGGAGGGGATGCGTTCAACGCCGCGCGCTTCGTGTGATTTCACAAAACGCGGGAGCAGCCAGCGCGCGCCGGTGGGAAGACCGCCCTCGGCGACGGCGTTATCGAGATCGACACCGACCTTTGCCGCGGCACGCGCGGCTTTGCCGAAGATGAGTCGGATCAGGCTTTGCGACCGCGGGGTTTGGGGGAGTGCGAAGGCTTTGGTCAACTCGTAGATCAGCGCTTCGGTGAGGGTCTGGACCTCGACGGAGTTGATGGTCATGGGATCCGGGATAAGGGAGATGGCCCTGAAGCGAGGGAACACCTGTAGGGTTGAGGCAGGGTCAGGCTGGCCGCGAAGCGGAGGCGGGGTTTCATCCGCATTGTCATGGATGAGTGGACAAAACAAATGAGTTCTTTTACAATTCCGCAGCTTGCTTCATATCCCAACTGCACAGGAAGGGCTTTTTCGATGAAAGAGTATACCACCGAGTTTATCCGCAACGTTGCGCTGGTATCGCACGGCGGAGCGGGGAAGACCATGTTGACGGAGTCTTTTTTGCATGTGACGGGGGCGACTACACGGCTTGGGAAAGTGGAAGACGGGACGGCGATTTCAGATTATGATGATGAGGAGCATCGTCGAAAAATTTCGATCTATTCAAGCGTCATACCGATCGAACATCGCGATCACAAGATCAACATCATCGACGCGCCGGGCTACACCGATTTTGTGGGCGAAGCCATCTCTGCCCTGAGTGTTGCCGACGGCGCGATTATTTTGGTGGACGCGGTGGCCGGAATCGAGGTCGGCACCGAACTTGCCTGGCGCTATGCAGACGAGTTCAACCTGCCGCGGTTCATCGTAATCAATAAGATGGATCGCGACAACGCCGATTTTGAAAAAACCTTTGCCGCGATCGAGGAATTTGTGCACTTGCACGGCAAGCGGGTGGTCCAGGTGCATCTTCCGATAGGTGAGAAGCAGAACTTCAAGGGCGTCGTCGATATTATCGGCATGAAAGCCTACATGGGCGATGGCAAAACGGTCGCAGAGATTCCTCCCGACCTCAAGGAAGCGGCGGAAGCAGCCCACTTTACGATGGTGGAGGATGCGGCGGAGGGGGAGGATGAACTGATGGAAAAATATCTCGAGAACGGTTCCCTCACAGACGCAGAGATGGTGCGCGGCCTCGAGGACGTCGTTTACGCCGGGAGTTTTGTCCCGGTCTTCTGTGCGGCTGGCGGGCGCGAGATTGGCACGATTGCGCTTCTCAACGATATCATCGACCTGTTGCCATCCCCGGTGAACGGACCCAAACGGGTTGCGCAAGGGAAGGATGGCGAGGAAACCTTGAAGGCGTCGGATAGTGAACCGCTCGCCGCGTACGCGTGGAAGACGACCGCCGATCCGTTCGTAGGCAGGATGACGTACTTCCGTGTGTTCTCCGGTTCAATCCACGCCGACGCGCACGTATGGAACCAGAACAAAAACGCGGACGAACGCATGGCGGGTTTGCATTTCCAGCGCGGCAAGGAGGTGATCCCGGCCAAGGTTGTCCACGCGGGAGACATCGCTGCCGTTTCAAAATTAGCCGTAACGGTAACGGGCGACACCTTTTGCGACAAGGGTCACCCTCTGACGATTGAGAAGCCGAAATTCCCCGCCGCGTTATATCGCGTGGCGGTCACTCCGAAGACCCAGGCTGATGCAGCGAAGATCTCGCCAACCCTCACGAAATTATGCGATGAGGACATGACGCTTGTCTGGCTGAACGACCCAATCACACACGAGACCGTTTTACAGGGCATGGGTGACCAGCATATCGACGTGGCGATCAATCGGGCGCAGACGAAATTTCAGGTTGGGCTGGCGACGCACCAACCCCGCATCCCCTACCGCGAAGGGATTACCCGGAAGGCAGCCGCACAGTATCGCCACAAAAAGCAATCGGGCGGCGCGGGTCAGTTCGGTGAGGTGCATCTGCGCATCGAGCCGCTCCCAGGCGCAGACTTTGAATTTGACGACGAACTTGTGGGGATGAATCTTTCAAAGTCCTACCTGCCGCCGATTGAAAAAGGCATCAAAGCCACCATGGAGCGCGGCGCGTTCGCGGGCTACCCGATGAGCAATGTCAAGGTCATCGTCTACGACGGCAAGGAGCATGAAGTGGATTCAAAGCCTGTGGCTTTCGAGATCGCAGGGCGTGAAGCATTCAAGCTTGCCGTGCAGGGTGCGGGACCCGTGTTATTCGAGCCGATCATGAATGTGCGCGTCACCGTCCCCGACGCGAGCATGGGCGACGTGATGAGCGATCTCAACACTCGCCGCGGCCGTGTACAAGGCACCGACTCGGAGCGCGGAAGCACTGTCATTGTGGCGCACGTGCCGATGGCGGAGATGACTCGTTACACTACCCAACTCCGCTCGATTACCGGCGGACGCGGCTATTTCACGATGAACCTGGATCATTATGACGTTGTCCCGGCGCATGTGGCGGGAGCGATCATCGAAGCGCACAAGAAGGAAATGGAAGCGAAGAAGGAAGAGTAGTGGCAGTAGTCAGTAAGTAGGACTCAGATAAGTCCCGAAGTCAACGCCTTTGGGACTTTTATTTTGCGCATTAATAAATTTTTTTAAAAGGAGACGGACTCGCAGTACAATATCCGCATGGCGACTGTCCGTTTCCCAAATGTAATGAAATTCTACGTCGGTAACCAGTCCGAGTTTTCGATACGCGCCTCCTCAGTGGCGGATTTAATCGGAAAAATCATCGAACAATACCCTGCCATACGATTTCATCTCGTTGATTCAACTGGCAACTTGCGCCGATATTTCAATATTTTTGTCAACGGCACGCACATCCGTGACCTGGATGGATTAGAGACGAAATTAACCGATGAAGACAAGGTCATTTTGATGGCGTCTGCGGCTGGGGGTTAGCCTGTCATTGCGAGCCCTTCGACACGGTGAGCGAAAGACGAGCCGTCAGGATAAACTCCACGAACCAATCTCCTGTGCATAAAGAGTTTCCTCTACAAAGGGGCGGGCAGAGTGACACATTCAATAATTGACTTGACAATTCAGGTAAGAATCGTACAATAGCGGGCATCTGATAGGCAAACCATGGACATATTTAATTATTGCTCGTGTATACGGCGGGGCTCGTAACCACCGCCTGAGA
>DATKAU010000236.1:0-4390 GCA_035514655.1 Anaerolineales bacterium | reverse complement strand
ATGGGAACTTCTTTCTCTTGCGTAGTTTTTGTCTAGCCGCAGAGCACACCAAGACCCTTGAGAAATCTCACTTTTCTCTATGATCTCTGCGGCGGACAAATGAAGGAAGGCAGGAAACATTACCGCTTTTCCACCTGCAATTCAACCAATTTATACGTAAGCAGGATGTGGTTCAACAGGTTCCTCAACATCTTGATCTTGAGCAAGCGGGAGAGGACAGGGTGCCGCTTGATCCTGGGGTGATCCAGCGTGGTGAAGGTGACAGCCAGTCCGCGTTCCTCGAAGTCGCGGCGAACGGCAGAATACCTGCGATAGAAGATATTGTTGAGGCTGTATTTGTAATAAAACTCCGTTTTTGTTTCAGCGGAAGCCTCGCGCACTTCGACCCACCTTGGCTCACGTCCGAGCATCACACAGGTGCGGATGATTGTCCTGCGAAGCCAGCCGGGCGGGATCCAGTGCACGAACGGCATGAACAGGTGCCCTTCGATCGGCTGTCGCTGTGCGGGGAAGACGTGATAGCCGCCTCCGCCTTTGCGCGTGATCCGTGCCATCTCGGCACAAACGCTCTCAATGTCAGAAACATGCTCGAGGACATTGCCTGAGAATACGTAATCGAAGAAACCATCAGGAAAGGGTGATCGCCCCTCGTTGTTGATCAGGGCAAGGCAGTCACTTGGATATCCTTTGGCTGTTATCAGTGCCAGACCATGTTGAACCGGCATCGGATCGAGTTCCACACCGTATGCTTGATACCCCTGCTCGCGGAGCCAGAGCACGTGCCTGCCCCTGCCGCATCCCCAATCCAGCACTTTCAAGGCCTCGCGCGGACGGCCGGATTTTTGCGCGAACTCCTCCATGTGCCTCGTGATGTTCTGATTCGGAACGAAGGCTGCAAACTCCTGCTCCGTCAGCACATCGTGCTTTGACATTGCATCTCTCCTGTGTTGGATCGCGTCGGGATTTCCCGCATGAAAATTAGTATATCATGGCAAACTTTTCGTCTCCAACCGCGGTCGTCTACGGTACAATCCGACCCACATGAACCTCAAAATACAAGGCTTTTATTGGATAGTCCCTCTTGCCCTCGCGCTCGGCGCGGCGATGGCTTCGCTTCAGGAGGGGAACTGGCTGGTCGGCTGGATCGGATTCTCGTTCCTCCTCTTTCTTTCCTTCGTGCTTCTCAACGCAGCTTATTTGTGGTCGGGTGGAGGGCGCGCATTGGCATGGATGATCGCCCTGGCGTTCGCGCTCCGGCTGGCGGGCGGCGTCGCCGCGCATGTTCTGCTTCCTGTATACGGCTACCCAGAATCGAAAGACAGCCAGGCAGGCTACGCGTTCACCGATGCGCATCGGCGCGATGATCAGGCGTGGGGGCTGGCGATTTCGGGCAAGCCGGTTTACGACGCCTTCAGCCGTGACTACGCCTCGGATCAATACGGAGGATTGCTGGCATTGAGTGCCCTCGTGTATCGGTATCTTTCGTACGATGCGCATCGTCCGTTGATGATGGTGTTGTTCGCCTCGTTCATCGCCGCGCTCGGGGTCCCGTTTTTCTGGAACGCCGCGCGAAAATCTTTCGGGGAGAAAGTTGCCTGGGCTTCCGCGTGGATCTTCGCCCTTTACCCCGAATCCATTTTGCTGGGCGGCTCCTCGATGCGCGAACCGTACCTGATGGCACTGTCCGCGTTTGCATTTTGGGGGTTTGTGGAGTGGCGCGCTTCGACTTCGGACCATCGTCCTCCGCTCAGCGCGATAGCTGCTCTTGGACTCAGCCTGCTCGGCATGCTGCTCCTTTCACCCTCGGTTGCGTTATTTACACTTGTCATCTTTTCCGGGTGGATGTTCTTTTCACGCGAACGCGCCGGCATTTCATGGAGAACGGTAGTCATCTTCGCCGTTGTGTTTTTGATCGGTTTGTTTGTTCTCTCCTCGTCGCTGAACCGCAAAGGCGTTTTCGATACCACATCGCCGATGTCGATTCTCAACAATTGGCTTGAGCTCTCCGTGCGATGGAATGTCTATCAGATCGAACGCGAATCAGGCTGGGTGCAAAAATTGTTCGATGAAATGCCTGATGGGCTGCGCCTGCCCTTCGTGGTGACGTATGGGATCCTCCAGCCTGTGCTCCCAGCCACGCTGATCGTACCGACGCTCCCCATCTGGAAAGTGATCTACATCCTGCGCGCGCTCGGTTGGTACGCGGTGCTTCCGCTGATGATCCTCTCATTCGTAACGGGATCAACTTCCGGCCTGGACGGGAAGCGGAGTCTCTTCGTCTGGCTTGCGCTTCTCGCGTGGACCTGGATCCTGCTCGCCGCCCTGCGCGGCGGAGGCGACCAATGGGATAACCCCCGCTACAGAACGATCCTGTTTATGTGGCATGCGCTGGTCGCCGGGTATGTGTGGGTCTGGTGGCGCGAGACGCGCAATTCGTGGATGATTCGCATCATTGCGTGTGAAGCGGTTTTTGTACTGGTCTTCACGCAGTGGTATGCCAGCCGGTATTATTTTGTGGGCGGGCAATTGCCGTTTGCCGTGATGATCGCCTTGATCGTCGGGCTGTGGGGCGCCATTTTAGGCGCCGGGTGGTGGCTGGATAAACGACGCGGTCAGCCGCGCGCAACATGAGTTATAATTCAGTCACTGAATTTTGGACAAGGAGAGTTCATGCCCACAGCCCTCATCACCGGCATTACCGGACAGGACGGATCCTATCTCGCGGAATTACTGCTCTCAAAAGGCTACCGCGTGGTCGGCGTGGCGCGCCGCTCCAGCACGGTGACAAACGAACGCATCAATCATCTGCTGGATGACATCACGGTCGTTCAAGGCGACTTGCACGATCAGGGCTCGTTGCTGTCATTTATCGAAGAATACAAACCGACCGAAGTGTACAACCTCGCGGCGCAGTCGTTTGTGCCCACCTCGTGGAACCAGCCCGCGCTGACAGGCGACATCACCGCGCTGGGTGTGACGCGCATGCTCGAGGCGATCCGTTTTGTGAACCCGAAGATCCGTTTCTATCAGGCATCCTCGAGCGAAATGTTCGGCAAGGTAGTCGAAGTGCCGCAAAAGGAAACAACGCCATTCTATCCGCGCAGTCCGTACGGTGTGGCAAAAGTGTACGGGCACTGGATCACGGTCAATTACCGCGAGTCGTTCAATCTGTTCGCCGTGTCGGGGATCCTGTTCAATCACGAAAGCCCGCGCCGCGGACTCGAGTTCGTGACGAGGAAAATCGCCGACGGCGTTGCCCGGATTAAACTTGGGATGTCGAAGGAACTGCGGCTTGGCAACCTCGAAGCCCAGCGCGATTGGGGCTTTGCCGGCGATTACGTGGAAGCCATGTGGCGGATGATGCAGCAGGACAAGCCCGATAACTTTGTGATCGGCATGGGCGAGGATCATTCTGTGCGCGAATTCTGCGAGATCGCCTTCAGCCACGTGGACCTGGATTACAAGGAATTTGTGGTGCAGGATGAACGATTCTACCGCCCCGCCGAAGTGGATCTGCTGATCGCCGACCCGCGCAAGGCGCGCTCCGTGCTGGGCTGGGAGCCGTCGGTGAGTTTCAAGGAACTCGTCATCATGATGGTGGACGCGGATCTCGAACGCTTGATTCACAGCAACAGGCAATGACGCAGACGAAAAGAGTTCAGCAACTATGGGGTCTCCTTGCCCTGATCGGTGTGGCAGTGTATATTGCCAAATCCCTTTATTTTGCCCACTCTTCCCTTTCCATCGGTGATGAAGGCGCCTATCTATTCAAGGGACTCATGTTCGCACGCGGGGATTACCGTCCGTTTCAGGAATATGGTTTTTGGACGAACAAATCACCGCTCGCCTTTTTAATTCCCGGCTACGTCCAGTATTGGTTTGGAGCAGGACTTCGAGAAGCGCGATACTTCGCGATCCTAATCAGCGTACTGATGCTTGCGGGACTTTGGATCACGGCAAACCGGCTGGGTGGGAAGGGTTGGGCGGCGCTGGCGGTCTGGGTTTTCGCACTTTCTGACGCGCACGTGGCAACTTACAGTCAGGCGCTTTCACAGGGGCTGGTGGCCTGCATGATGTCATGGATGTTCGTGTGCACGCTGGGTACTGATCGACCGTTATGGCAGTTGGTTCTCGGATCCGTGCTCTCAGTCCTGGTCGTGATGACCCGACAAAATATGATCGTTGTGCCACCCATCCTAATCCTATATGTTTTCTGGCAATACGGATCAAGGGCAGGGTCGTGGGCATTCGGCGCGGGCGTGGTTCTTTTCGTTGCTTTTCATGCCTTGTATTGGCCACAGATCCTACAATTGTGGACTCCATGGTTACCAGGATCATATACTGCTTTCCTGGATGAATTCCGTATTAGTGGTGCACCAACTGGTACTTT
>DATKAU010000235.1:0-7464 GCA_035514655.1 Anaerolineales bacterium | reverse complement strand
ACGTGGACAGGCTGGTCCCCGCGCGCTTCCGCGGGAAGCATGCCGGTTTTCGAGCCGGCTTCCTGACAGAATTGGGCGCAAGACCCATAGGCATGGGCCGTGACTTGTTCGGGCTGCACAAGGATGGCAGTGAGTTCCCGGTGGAGATCGGCCTATCGCCCATCGAGACCGGGTCCGGGATGCTGGTGCTGGCTACCATCATCGATATCACCCAGCGCAAGCAGGCAGAGCAGGAAATTGAAAGCCTGGCAAACTTCCCTAAAGAAAACACAGGCCCGGTGCTCCGCTTTGCTCGAGATGGAAGGCTGCTGTATGCGAACCTCGCCAGCGCCGACCTCTTGAGGATGTGGGGTTGTGAGATCGGTGACCGGCCACCGGATGAAATACAGTTAATCGTGTATCAATCTCTCGTAATTCCTAGGAGCCAGGAGATCGAAGTCGCCCACGGAGATAGGGTCGATGCTTTGATGTTTGTGCCGATTGTGGACAAGAACTACGTCAATGTATATGGGCGTGATATCACCGAGCGCAAGCAGGCCGAGGGCGCGCTGCATGAGAGTGAGGAGCGTTTCCGCCGCGCCATTGAAGACGCCCCCTATCCGGTCATTATCCATGCCGAGGATGGCGAGATTATTTCTGTCAATACCATCTGGTTGAAACTGAGCGGGTATGCCCGGGAGGAGATCCCGACGATAGACACCTGGACGGAACGGGCGTACGGAGAGCGAAACGCCATCGTACAGGCAGCCATCGGCAAGTTGTTCGCGCTGGAAAACGTCATCGATGAGGGGGAGGATGTCGTCCGCACAGCCAGCGGAGAGATCAGAACCTGGCACTTTAGCTCTGCCCCTCTGGGACGATTACCAGATGGAAGGCGGATCGTCATCAGCATGGCAAACGATGTGACCGAGCGCAACCGGGCAAAGAGCATCGTAAAGAAACATCTGGAACGCCTGACGGCATTAAGAGAGATCGACCGTGCCATCGTATCCACCTCCAACGTGCAGCTCAGCCTCAGCATCCTGCTCACGCAGACGCTCGCGTTGTTGGGCATCGACGCTGGCGACATCCTGCTCGTCAACCCGGCATTGAACCTGCTCGAATATAGCGCGGGCAGAGGCTTCAAGACGAAGACCATCGAGAACCTACCAGTCCGTTTGGGTGAAGGGCTTGCAGGCCGCGCCGCGCTGACCGGCGAAACTGTCGAGATCCCGGATCTCAACAGGACACAACTGGACCCGTTTTTCAAGTCTCTTGTCCATGAGGAAGGGTTCGTCGAGTATGTGGGGGTGCCTTTGATCTCCAAGGGAAAGGTGCTGGGCGTGCTGGAGGCATATCAACGAAAGGCTGTCAGTCGTGATGCGGACTGGCTTAATTTCCTCGAATCCCTGGCAGGGCAGGCTTCGATCGCCATAGACAACGCGCAGACGTTCGAAAGCATGCAGCGATTGAATATGGAGCTTATCATGGCATATGATGCCACCATCGAAGGCTGGTCGCGCGCCATGGACCTGCGCGACAGGGAAACGGAAGGGCATACCCTGCGCGTCACCGCGTTGACGATAAAACTCGCAGAACGAATGGATGTGAAAATGCAGGAGCAGGCGCAGATGCGGTGGGGGGCGCTGCTGCACGACATTGGCAAATTGGGCACCCCCGACTCGATCCTGCTTAAACCGGGAAAACTGACAGATGACGAATGGGAAATCATGAAGTACCACCCGGTGCTGGCGCGCGATATGCTGTCGCCCATTGTATATTTGAGGCTTGCCATCGATATTCCGTACTGTCATCACGAAAAATGGGATGGCACGGGCTACCCGCAAGGGCTGGCGGGGGAGCAAATCCCTCTCTCTGCCCGCATCTTCGCCATCGTGGATGTTTGGGATGCCCTCACCAGCGATCGTCCCTACCGATCAGCCTGGTCGCGTGAACAAACCATGGAATACATCCGCGAGCAGTCAGGCAAACACTTCGATCCCCGGGTGGTGGAGGCGTTTCTCGAGATGATGGAGGATGCGTGAATTGTAAAACCATGGTATCCCGCGACGCGCTTAGCGATACGCCATGTGGGCAAGAGTGAAAATACTGTGACGAATTTCTCATTCAAGCATTACTCCCGTTATGTTACACTGATCACTATATTGTAGAGGGATCTGGGAAAACCGGATGGTCTTCCGGGCGGGTTGTTAAGATCTGCAATTCCAAAGTTGCAGATACATTATTTCGGACAAAATTGGTCTTATTAACTGTTATAATTTTTTGTTGCAAATATTAACAATCTTGCTGTGATTCGGTCGCCTCACGGGGCAACTCGTTTTGATTGAGTTGAAAGGAGAGTATGCACAGAATCCAACGTCACGGTTTCCCACCAATGCAGGTGATACTTCTGCAGATAAGTGGGAACCCGGTGTAAACCGGGGGAAACCCATGGACGCAAAAGACAGAATCAAGATTCCACTCATTGATGCCAACGGGGATGGGGTGGACCATGAGATTCTACGAGACTGCCTTTCCATCATCCTGCCTGCGCAGGGAGCGGTATGACACCCCTCACCACACGTCTGAAAACCTGGCTGAATACCATACCCATAAAGGATCCCGTCCAGAGGCAAATGGCTGCCCTGCTTCAGGTGGTCCTGCTTGGGTTGATGGTCGTCATCGTTCTTGCCACAATTGCACTTTTGGTGATTCCCACCAATCCTGTTCAGGAAACATCACAAGCGCTCAAAGGCAATTTCATGGGTTTCCTTGTCGTCCTGCTGCCGTTCCTGCTGCTCCGGCGCGGGTATTTTCGCGGCGCCGTACTGATTATCATCACGATCCTTTTTATCACACCGGCGCTCGCCATCACTGTCGTTTTCGATCTACATAACAGCGGCGGAATACTTTTCCAATTCACACTCGCCATTATCCTTTCAGGCTTATTGGTGGACAGGCGCACGTTGGGGGTTGTGTATGGGTTAAGCGCTGTGATCGTTGCCTTCAGTGCAATTCAGATGCAAAGCGGAGAGCCGGATTTGGCAGGACGGAGTATGGAGACGGCTGTCAATTTCATTTTATTTAACGGCTTGATGGCATTGTTTTTGGATCGATTTGGAATCACTTTGAGGGCGGCATTGAGAGACACCCTGGTGCGCGAGAACGAATTGCATGACGAGATCGCCAGCCGCGAACGTGCGGAGAAACGGTTCCAACTTGTCGTCGAATCCGCTCCCAATGCGATCCTGCTCGTGGACCGGCGCGGCAATATCGCCATGGTCAATTCACAAGTAGAGAAATATTTCGGCTTTGACCGCGCGGATCTGGCGGGAACCGGCGTGGACAGGCTTGTGCCGGAGCGTTTCCGCAGCCAGCATCCAGCCTACCGCGATAGCTTTCGTGCCGACCCGCAGACCCGGCCGATGGGCGCGGGGCGCGATCTCTTCGGTGTGCGCAAAGACGGCAGCGAGTTTCCCGTGGAGATCGGCCTGACTCCCATTGAAATGCAGGATGGACCGATGGTGATGGCCACCATTGTGGATATCACAGAGCGCAAGGGCGTGGAGGCACAAAACCGATTCCTGGCAAATCTGGTTGCAAGCGTCTCGGATGCAATCGTTGCGGTCGATCTGCAGCAACATATACAAAGTTGGAACACCGGAGCAGAAGCCATGTATGGCTGGAGGGAGGCCGAGGTACTTGGACAACCGGCGAAAGAGGTCCTTGATACAGACTTCCTGAAAACGACGCGCGAAGCAGTAACAAAACAAATTCTGGAGCAGGGGTATTGGAGCGGTGAAGTAATTCAGCTGCATCGCGATGGGACAATGATTCCAGCCCTGTCTTCCGTGTCACTTTACATGAATGCAGAAGGGAAGCCGGCAGGCATTGTAGCCGTGAATCGGGACATCACCGAACGCAAGCATACTGATAGGCAACTCGAAAGGCAGAACCAGCGGTTGAATGCCCTGCGCGAGATCGATACCGCGATACTCGCCTCTGAATCGATTGAGAACATTGCCGGCAATGCGTTAGGTCACATCCGCGAATTGATTGACTGCCGCCGCGCCTCCCTGATATTAATCGATTGGAAATCGAATGAAGCGCTGACCTTTTCCATAAGTTCAGGTGACGAAACATCTATGCGGCAGGGAACGCGCATACCGCTGTTATTGTCTGGGGATTTGCTCCACACCCTATCGCAGAATCAACCGGTATTGATCAACGATCTGAGCGCGCTGACGGATCCTCTGCCCCAATTTCAAGCCGGCATCGAAGAGGGATTTCGTTCGGTATGCATCCTGCCGCTCTTTTCACAAAACAACCTGATCGGGTCGTTTAACATGTCATCCGAGATTCCAGGTTTTTTCGATGAGGAGAAAATCAATCTCGGGCGCGAGGTCGCGAACCAGGTTGCCATTGCCATCACGCAAGGCGGATTGATCAATGATCTGCAAAAACTCACCGAGGAACTCGAGCAGCGCGTTGTAGAGCGCACCCTGCAGTTGGAATCTGCCAACCAGGAACTGGAGGCGTTCAGTTACTCCGTATCGCACGATCTGCGGGCGCCGCTGCGCGCGATCAACGGTTTCAGCCTGGCGCTTTCGAGCAAGCATGCCGAATCCATCGGAGAGCAGGGCATCCATTATTTGAACCGGATTCAGGAAAATACCCGCCACATGGGCGAATTGATTGACGATCTGCTCACGCTCTCCCGCATTACGCGCCGTGAAATGGAGGCTGGCGATGTAAATCTCTCCGCCCTCGCGCAGGAGATCGCCGGTGAACTGCGCACGCTGGAGCCTGAAAGGCAGGTCGCGTTTGAGATCGAGGATCAATTGGAGGTGCGTGGCGATGCGGGGTTGATCCGTGTCGTCCTGCATAACTTGATTGGAAACGCCTGGAAGTTCACATCCGCCCGGGCGCAGGCGCACATTCGATTCGGAGTCGCGTCCTCCCTCGCAGTGGGGGATGTAAGAAGCGATGAGGGAGAAACCGTCTATTTCGTGCAGGATAACGGTGTCGGGTTCGATATGGCATACGCAGACAAGCTGTTCGGCGCCTTTCAGCGCCTGCACACCATGGCGGAATTCCCCGGCACCGGCATCGGGTTGGCAACCGTTCAGCGCATCATCCACCGGCATGGCGGCAGGATCTGGGTGGAGGCAGAATTGGATAAAGGAGCCGCGTTCTACTTTACACTTGGAGGCAGCCATGAAAAACAATAAGATCCTGCTCGTGGAGGACAGTCCCGACGATCAGGAACTCATCCGTATGGCATTCGAAGACGGGCACGTCGCGAATGAATTCGTTGTGGTGAGTGACGGCGTACAAGCCCTCGATTACCTGTTTTGCACAGGTCAATACGCCGAACGTGACATCACAGACGTACCGGTGGTCATCCTGCTCGATCTGAAACTGCCCAAGGTGGGCGGGCTGGAGGTCCTTCAGAAACTGCGCGCCGATCCGCGCACCGGCATGATCCCGGTTGTGATACTTACCTCCTCGGATGAGGAAAGTGATGTGATTGCCAGCTATCGGAGCGGCGTCAACAGTTACGTCCGCAAACCGGTGGATTTCAACCAGTTCGCCGATGCCGTGAAACAACTCAAATTCTACTGGCTGATTCTCAACGAAGCTCCGCCAATCCGATAAATGAACAGGGACCGACTGCTTAACCTTTTGCTGGTGGAGGATTCTCCCGACGATGTGCAATTGATTTTGCTCCATCTGGATCGGGAGGGAATACGCGTCGAATATCGCCGGGTGGATACCGAGGCGGCATACCATGCGGCTCTGGATTCGCCCCCCGATCTGATCCTGTCCGATTTCGCCATGCCTCGCTTCAACGGACTGCGCGCCCTGCGCATCCTGAACAACCGCAGGCTTGATATTCCCTTCATCCTCGTCTCCGGCACCATCGGGGAGGATATTGCCGTGGATGCCATGAAGCAGGGCGCGGATGACTACCTCATGAAGGATCGGCTTGCGCGGCTGGTCCCCGCCATTCGACTCGCCCTGAACAACAAAAGCCTGAGGGATGAAAAAGCCCGCGCCGATGCCGCCATGCGGAACAGCGAGGCGCGTTATCGGAATATCTTTCAAACCGTACCCATCTCGATCTGGGAGGAGGACTTTTCCGCGCTGCACGAGGCATTACAGGAACTGCGCGCACAGGGAGTGACTGATCTCCGGTCCTATATCATGGATAACCCGGACTTTGTCATACGCGCCATGGACATGGTCACTGTGCTCGACGTCAATCAGACCACTGTCGGTTTTCTCAAAGCAGATGATAAAAGTCAGATGTTGGGAGGTCTGGCTCAATTTTTGAACACCGATAAGTTCCGTGATGAACTGATCTCATTCGCGGAGGGAAAAACGTATTTCGAAAAGGAGTCCACCGGCTATACCGCCGATGGGAATCTTCTTTACTTTTGGATGACGCAGGCGTTCTTCACCGATGCAAACGGGCGCACCATCGCGCTGGTGTGCTTCAACGACATCACGGAGAGAAAACAGGCGGAAGCAAGGACCTTGCGCCACCTCTCTGAACTGCAGGCTTTGTATGAAAACGGTCTGGCGATCAACCGCCTGTTGAACCCGCACGAGATCGGCGAACGGATCATCGAGACCTTTGCCCGTTATCTCTCGTGGCACCACGTTACCATCCGCTTAAGGAAGGATCAAAGCGACGATTTGGAGTTGATCGCCTTCAGCGTGGAGGACTTTCGCGCCGATCAAAAGGAGGAACTGGAAAGGAAGTTCAATACCATCGTCAAAGTGGGGCAGGGGTTAAGCGGATCAGTCGCCCAATCCGGCGTGTCCGTCCGCACCGGGAATCTGCGCGAGCATCCGGAGTGGGTCGCAATCTTTGAGAATATGCAGTCCGGCTTGTACATGCCGCTAAAGGCCGGTGATCGGGTGGTTGGCGTCATCAGTGTGGAGAGTGAAAAGGCGGATGCGTTTTCAGAACAGGATGAGCGCCTGCTTGCCACACTGGCAAATCAGGCGGCAATCGCCATCGAGAACGCGCGCCTGTATCAATCCGTGCAGGAGGAGCTGACTGAACGCAAGCGCGCGCAGGATAGATTGCGCGAAAGCGAGACGCGCTTCCGCAGCCTGATCGAAAACAGCTCCGACGAAGTCTCCATTATCGCGCCAGATGGTTCGCTCTTATACGAAAGCCCGTCATCGACTCCCACTCTCGGTTTTCAGTCTGGGGAATTTCTCGGCGAAAGCCTTTTTAAACTTGTGCATCCCGATGATCTGGAACTGGTACTCGCGCGCTTTGAAGAGTTGATACATGACCGAAGCCTTCACTATCGTGAACGATTCCGTCTTCGTCACCAGGATGGAAGGTGGATCTGGGTGGAGGCGGTGGGCACCAACCTGCTCGAGGAACCCGCGGTGGGCGGGATCGTTATCAATTATCATGATGTCACCGAGCGCAAGCTCGCAGAGGAGTCGCTGCAGGAGAGT
>DATKAU010000234.1:0-7030 GCA_035514655.1 Anaerolineales bacterium | reverse complement strand
CGCGGATCAACAAGAGATCTCTCGGCGCCTCGCCCGGATATTGCACGGTGAGCACCACTGCCGAGCATTGCGGTCCGCGTACGCGGCTGGAGGTCTGCGCAGTGATTTCGAGAGGGATGCCGTCGACGGCGATGATACGGTCGTGAGGCCTGATGCCTGCGTATTCGGCGGGGGAAAAGGGGAATGTCGAGATCACGGTGAAGGTCTGGCGTTCTTCATCAGGGACAGAGTAAATGCCGACGCCCACGTATTCGATGTCGCCGCGCAGTTCCGCCTCTGATGCCTCCACCTCCTGCGGTGAAAGGAAATACGAGTGCTCGTCGCCGAGTTCATCGATCATCGCATACACCTCCGTGTAAAACGTGACCGTATCCATGCCTGCTTCGACGCGGCTCCGATATCTCGTCGTGATCTCATCCCAATCCTTGCCGTTGAAATCGGGGTACACATACACTTCGTTCACGGTGTCGGCGAGTTCATCGAAGATTTGCAGCTGCATGCTCTGCGAAATTTCCTCGATCGGTTCCGGGGTGATCGTGGGTTGCAAAAGTACCAGATCAGGCGGGACGGTGGCAATCGGAACGGATTGACATTCCGGTGGGATGTATGCAGGGACGAACGGGGCGGGCGTTGAGGTGAGCGAGGGGATCAAGGTCGCCGTGGGCAGTGGTGTGACGGTGGCGGGAACCACCATTTGCGTGACGGCATTGCAGGCAAGCGAAGATAATACAAGTACTGCAAGCGCAATTCGTTTTGTTTTCATGAGCTCCATTCCTTTACGCGTTCGAATAAATCAGATAACGGCTTGAGATCGGCGACCGGTACAGCCAGGTTTTTCGTGCGTGTGCGGTCGTATTGAAAAACACGCGCCCCTTCGCGGATCGGCTGCGCGCGGCGGGTGAATTCCTCGCGCGTCAGATACCCGGCGAGCAGAATATCCATGCCATAAACCCAGATGTTACCCCACTCGAGCGCGCCGACGAGATGGGTCTCGTTACGCGCCTTGCTGTGGATCCCGACGCGAGCCTCGGGCATGGAACGGGCGTGGAGGTAGGCGAGTGAAAAGAATTGGTTATCGATTTCGACTCGTGTGCGCGGCGGAGCCTCCACGAGAAGCGACCGCATCTCGCGCCCCTCGTCCTGCCCGCCGATCTCGAATGTGATCGCCGCCTCGGCTTCCGACTTGACGATCAGCTTCCCAAGCGGACTCCACTTCCTCGGGCGCGCCCAACTCTCGGGCATGGTGTGGATCAGGTAATACGGCTGTACTGCAGCAATGACTTTTTGCAAATCATCCTGCGAGGCGGCAATCAACCCAGGCAGGAATGCAAACAAATAAATGTCGTAATCCGAACGCCCCTCCGCTGCATGCTGGTCGGAGGGCACAAGCGCAGGAGCCTTCAACACAACCTGCGGATTGCGCTTCATCTCGGAGATCTGATCGCGGTACGTGATCAGGAAAGATTTAATGTCGCATCTTCGCCCGCCCAACGATACATCGTAGCGATCCGGATCAGTGAACGGCGTCGCGCCTTTCACGTCGAAAGGAATGTTCTGCTCCGCGAGATAGCGCCGGAACGCCAATTCGACTGCCACGCCGGCCACGATCCTCCGTAATCGATCATACGGCGACCCACCCATGCGATTGTACGTATACGGCAGGGATCGAACTGCATACGCAATCCCGCCTTCGGTAAGGTCGCGGGTGTAGGGAAGGTGAATGAGATCGGTGACAGCGAGCATTCGACAACTTACTTTGGCGGATAACTATTTTCTTTGAGTAGGTTTTCCAAAGGCAGGAACAATGGCGCGGGTAATGTGTTCCATCCAAACCATCCGATCTCAGCCACCTCTTCTGCCGCGGCGATTACCGGCGTGTCGGAATTTGATCTACCCTCCATCCAAACCGTCAAATAATGTTTTCCCTGTTCATCGAAGAGATCATTCGTAACGGCTCGAAACCCGATGTCGACCACGTCGATCCCGACCTCTTCTTTAGCTTCGCGCCTCGCGCATTGTTCAGGGGATTCACCAAACTCCAGGTGCCCGCCCGGTGTGGACCAGCTTCCGTGTCCGTGCGCGCCTTTGCGTTTCATCAATAGCACTTGATCATCTTGAGTGATAATAATAGCGATTCCTACTTTTGGTCGTTGATTCATTGTGTATGCCTTGCTCCAGCCGTCGTGTCAACAATTTCACCTTCGGTCAGGTCGCGGGTGTAGGGAAGTTGGATGAGATCGGCGGGGGGAATTATTTGATGTAGGGGCGGGGTCTCCCCGCCCTGGGCGGCATGACGCCGCCCCTACATTTATTCATTCCTGAACTGCAAACAATAATGATGAAAGGTGTTGCTCACCCATGCTGACCCCATCCCGTAGGGGGAGAGGGGCTGATTATCTTGCAGCCAGATCTTTTCATCCTTCAAGGTGTAGGTTTTTCCAAGTTCGCGGGCGATATCCCACGCCAGGGGGTAAATCTTCCCGCCTTTCTTCACGTTCTTAACAATGATAGTGAGGTAGGCTTTCTCGCGTAATAAGGACTTTAGTCCTTTATAAATGCCCACTAGTTTTTCTAGAAAAGCTTCGTAGTCGTCCATGTTACCCAGATCGTTCGGGTCATCCGAATAGTGGACGTCCAATTCGGCAGAGGATCGCCGCTTCTTTTGCGTCTCCGATCCTTTAGCGCGAAGCATGTCCCAATAGGGAGGGGAGGTTAGAACGTAATCACAATTCGAAAGCCCAAGGTCAGGCGCATATGATGCATCTCCATTAATGACCTTCGATGTGAGAGCTTCAACCTTTTTACCGAGAGTTTGTCTTTCATCATCGATGATCTTTACCGCGATCTTTGCGTATTTGGGATTCAACTCGATGCCGTAACTGTTTCGCCCTGCGCGCAGCGCCGCGACGAGAGTCGACCCGGTTCCTGCCATGGGGTCAAGCACGGTTTCGCCCTCCTTTGTGAAGAATTCGATGAATTCCTGTGCCATCGTCTCGGGGAATTTGGCGGGATGCACCAACACCCCCTTCTTTCGCGGTGGAGGGTTGTGGACGAACCACGACTTCTGGAACTTCAGCCATTCCTTGTTGGTGAGGTTGTTGAGTTTGTTGCGAGGCATTCGTCAATGGTAATTCGTAAAGCGCATTTAGTAAATCAGGAAATTGCACCGGCATCGATACAATCCCAAAGGGATGGAAAGATTGTGGAATGATGGGTCGGTTTTCGCAAATCCCGAAGGGACGATGATTCCGGTCCTTTGGAGTTTTCCATTTGATCTTTATGGGGATGGGGTTTTTGTGGGTGCCGCGTAAGTTACTTCATACAAAGTTAAGTCTGAAAATGTAACTGTCACCGGCATGTCGCCTGCCGATCGTGCAAATACGCCAAACACGCCGCTCGGAAAACTTTTATCCACAAGGCTGAATTGAAAACGATCGTTGAGGAACAGCCGCATCTCGGCGCCAACTGCCCATATGCCAATGCGCACCTCTCCCGGCGCGCCAGGTGGCGCATCCCCGCTGGGGACGGGTTCGTAGATGACCAGTTTCGTCCCGTTTTTGATGCGTTCCACATGGATCGAGCCATTGCAGGAAAGCACAAACCGATAAAAGGAACTTCCGACAGCGCGTACGAGAAGCCCGTAGTTATCCTCGCCTCGGCACAAACTGGTTCGAGCTGTAATCTCCGCATGGAAATTGTCGAACGCCGCGTCACGTCGCAGGCTTGCGAGGTATATGCCCGGTTGCACGGCAAGCGTCAGGCGGTTGCGGCTGATCGCCGCGCTCCCTTGATCCGATGCGGCAACGTCCCACATGGATGAGTCGGAGAAGTCGTCAGTGAGCAGGATCGCGCCGATGCCGGGGTTCATCTCCGCGGTGGCGGTGTAGGTGGGAATCGTCTGGAGGATCGATGTCGCCGATGGCGGGAACCAGACGATGGTCTGAGTCGGAGGCGGGGTATCCGTCGGGCTGAGAGTCGCAACGGGGAGGGTCTGATCCGGCGTCACACACGAGGTCACAACGATCCCCATCAGAAGGAAAGTGTAGATTGATTTTCGCATACAGGTATTTCAAGTACAATATCGAAGGTTCACATTCTAGCACAATAGAGGAGACGGTATGACCGATAATCGGGTGCTGGTGACGGGTGCGTGTGGGGAAATTGGTCAGGCTCTGGTTCAAACGCTGGCAAAGCGGGGAGGGTATCACATCACAACATCCGATCTCGCACCACTGCCCGAATCGATCCGGGCGATGTCGGCTGAGCACGCGCAGGGGGATCTGATCTACAAAATCAAAACATTCTACGATTACGATTTCGATGTGATCTTTCACCTCGCCGCGTCGCTCTCGTCGAAGGCGGAGGTGGCAAGCGAGGAGGCGCACCGTATCAACGTGGAGGGCACGATGCAGCTGCTCATGCTCGCCGCATACCGTTCAGAAAAATATCAGAAGAGTGTGAAGTTTTTGTTCCCGAGTTCGATCGCCGCATACGGCATGGGGACCATTGATGTAAAAAAATCGGCGGGGCGTGTAAAGGAGAACGAGCACAACACCCCGCATACCATGTATGGATGCAACAAATTGTATTGCGAAAAATTGGGGATCTATTACAGCAGGTTCCACGGTCAAAAACATCTGGATGACAAGCCGCCTCACTTCCTCGATTTTCGCGCGATCCGCTTCCCCGGCTTGATCTCAGCCCTGACCCTGCCCAGCAGCGGCACGAGCGACTACGGGCCCGAGATGCTCCACGCCGCGGCGCAGGGAAAGCCGTACGCGTGTTTTGTGCGCGAAGATTCGAAGATTTCGTTCATGGCAATGCCTGACGCCATCAACTCGTTGTTGATGCTGATGGATGTACCGCGCGGACAATTGAGTCATCAGGTGTATAACATCGCCGCCTTTGCATTGACCGCGGGCGAATTCCGCGACCGCGCGGTGAAAGCCTTCCCCCCGGCAAAGATTGCCTTCGAGCCGAACCCCCGCCGGCAGGGGATCGTCGATTCGTGGCCCGAGGATGTGGACGATTCTCTTGCCCGCAAAGATTGGGGCTGGAAACCCGAGTACGACGTGGATAAATTTTTCGACGATTATTTTCTGCCGGAGATTCGAAAACGATATAACGCGTAGGGGGCGAGGCATGCCTCACCTCCTGCATTAAGGATATAATCCCGCCGATGAAAAGCAGGGTCATTCTTGTTTTTGGATTTTTTATTCTTTCCATCCTCCTTGCCTCGGTCGCGTCCGCTGTCACGCGTGCGAATGCCGCGCCGCACGCGCAGGGATTCGTCACGAATACGCCTGAACCCGATGGGCGGATCCTGTACATCGTTGTGGAGGGGGATACATGCTCGAGCGTGGCGCTCCTGCACGGGATCGGCATGGTCCAGTTGCGCCAGTTGAACAGCCGACTCGATGAAAATTGCACGTTGACGATCGGGCAGCAGCTTGTGGTTGGGCTTGCACCCACAGGTCCAACAGCCGGACCGGCCCCAACGCTCCCGCCCGCCACTGCCACATCCACACCTGTGGGCGGAACGACCATTGTCTGTGTACTTCTCTTCGATGATGCGAACGGTGACGCGCTGAGGCAGGAGACTGAGTTCGGCATTGACGGCGGCGCGGTCAGCCTCACAAACTTGAATGGATCGTTTTCGGAAACACTCGATACGGTTTCCACCTTCGATCCCGATTTGCTCGAGCCGGATCGTTCGTGCTTCGAAGAGGTGCCCCCGGGCGAATATAACGTCAGTGTGGCGGTACCGGATGAATTCAACCCCACCATGCAGGTCAGTTATACATTAACCGTGCGCGCCGGCGATCAGGCCTCCGTCGATTTCGGCGCTCAGACCAAGACAGTTACCGTCACGGATCCCGAAGCGACAAGTGGCCGCGGACGATCCACTGCGTTGGGAATCTTCGGGTTTTTGTTATTGCTGGGCGGTGCTGGACTGGGGTATTACGCCTGGCGGGCGAACCAGCCGAAGAGCAAGCTCAAGGGAAGTCCGCTGGATAGAAGATAGAAAGACCCTTTCGGACTTATCGCCAAGCCGCGACTTTCGCGAAATTTGCACTCATTCGCGGCTGGCCGCTCCCTTTGCTATTTCAATAATCAAAACTGCCGCGGTATCGCGGTGGTTACTTGAAATAAATTACTAGCCACCTGACAGTTTTAAATTTCTGTCAATTACCGCTGGTCGAGTAGCCCCGCATGTTCGTAAAGGGGCGTATCGAGACCACAAATTTGCAGGAAATCATTGCTCCACAGGTTACTTTTGGTCTCGATACGGCGGAAAAACGCCGCCTACTCGACCAACGGACTGCTTTTGAAACAAAATGTCAGGTCGCTATTAATTATTCAACAAACATGACTGCTCCCACCTCAATTGGCATATCCGTCCCGCGCGTCGATGCGCGCGGTAAAGTGACCGGCGAGACACCCTAGTCCGGTGACCTCGCCATGCAGGGCATGCTGCACATGAAGATGCTCTTCGCTAACCGTCCTCATGCGCGCGTCAAGTGGGTCAAGACCGGCAAAGCCGAATCCGCCCCAGGTGTAGTGGCTGTATATACTTCTGCCGATGTGCCGTTGAACGAATACGGCTTGCAATGGCAGGATCAACCCGTGTTGTGCGGTCCTGCGGCACCGGGGAAGGAAATGAAACCGGGGTCGGATATCGTCCGGTTTGTCGGCGATCAAGTGGCGGCTGTGGTGGCGCATACTGAAGCAGAAGCCGCCGCGGCGGTGAAGCTGATCGAAGTCGGGTACGAGGATCTGCCTGTGGTCACCGATCCGGTTGAGGCGATGAAATCCGAAGCGCCGCGCGTCCATGAACACATCGGCGATTCGAATATCTGCGTGCATTACAAAATCCGCAAAGGGAATGTGGAGGAAGGTTTCGCCAGGGCGGATGTGATCGTCGAAAGCGAATATCACACCCCGGTGCAGGAACATGCCTACCTGCAGCCCGAAGCGGGACTCGCTTACATGGACGACGACGGCCGCATCACCATTGCCTGCGGCGGCC
>DATKAU010000233.1:0-9888 GCA_035514655.1 Anaerolineales bacterium | reverse complement strand
TTACGCGTTCCGCCTCCGCACGGGGTTGATCCGTTTGCAGATGCCGCAATACAAATGGGATTCATTCCGCGCTGAGCAGAGGTCTGAGCCCTTCGGCTTCGCTCAGGATAAACTCCGCGGAGCGCAGACGAAGACCGCAGTCGAAGCGCAATTACCTAAGAACCCTCCGTGGAATCCCCAAACCGCCCTCGCTGAAGCCGACCGCCTCCTCAGCGGCGAAATCAAATACTTCGCTCATGAATTTCATCAAGTCGGGTTTCCACCGAATTGGCACAAAATTCCAAGTACGCTCCCGACGCCGTCCGCGGCGTCGGATTTATCATTCAGCGCCGCCGAGGACGGCGGCTTGAGCAGGTGGACCGCCCAACACTGGTCACAAATCTCCGACGATGCTGAAGTCGATATCAAATTCATCTGGGAACCGAACCGCTTCGCTTTTGTCTACACCCTCGTGCGTGCCTACGCCGCCACTCACGATGAAAAGTACCCTAAAGCCTTCTGGACATTGATTGAAGATTGGGCGAAGCACAATCCTCCCAACACAGGCGCCAACTGGATGGACGGGCAGGAGATCGCCCTCCGCCTGATGGCATGGACGTTTGGCTTCTCCCAATTCTCGAATTCTCCTTCCTCCACTCCCGAGCGGACTGCCAAATTTACACATTACGCCGCCGCCCAAGCCGAACGGATCTACAAGAACATCGGCTATGCCATATCCACACGCAGTAACCACACCATCAGTGAAGCCTTTGGGTTATGGCTGGCTGGGCTGCTTTTCCCTGAACTGAAAGATGCCGACACATATCTTTCCGTTGGACGAAAACTACTCGAGCAGGAAGCCGTGAGACAGATTTTCCCCGATGGCAGTTACTCGATGTACGCGCTCAACTACCATCGCTTCATCCTGCATATCTATCTTTACGCGATTCGACTTGGCGAAATTAACCAATCACTATTCTCTGCTCAACTCATCAACTCTGTCACCAAATCCATCGAGTACCTCTCCCACCTCATCGACCCCCAAACGGGACAAATGCCCGCCTATGGTTCGAACGACGGGGCGCTCGTCTTGCCGCTTAACAACTGCGATTTCACCGATTACCGTCCGCTGTTGCAGTTGGGATGGTACATCACAAAAAAAGAATTCCTCTTCGAGCCGGGTGAGTGGGATGAAGATATATTTTGGTTGTGTGGTGTTTCCCGCGCTGAGCGGAGCGCCAGTGCAGTCGAAGCGCCTGAGAGCAAAACATCTTTCCCAGATGGAGGAGTATACATCCTCCATAACACAAACAGTAACGCCCTCATCCGCTGCACGGACTTCCGCGCCCGCCCCTCCCACGCCGACCAACTCCACGTGGATCTATGGATTCGCGGTCAGAACATCGCTGTCGATGCAGGGACCTACCTCTACAGCGGCGAAGGGATGTGGCGCAACGGTCTGGCATACACCTCTGTTCACAACACCGTCACTGTGGATGGAAAAGATCAAATGACGATGGTCAGCCGTTTCACATGGACGAATTGGTCACAGGGCAAAGTTCTCAAGCACGAGAAGGATCTCTGGCAGGGGGAACATGACGGTTATAAACCTGTGTCGCACATACGGACGGTCTTGGCTCTCGAGGAGGATCGCTGGCTTGTGATTGACAAACTCAACGCTGGTGAGACCCATCATTATGCATTGAATTGGCTGCTCAATGATTTTCCCTTTGAGGAGAGAGATGATTCAATTTTGTTATCTTTGGATGGAATGAAATACATCGTGCAAGTTGGATTGGCTGATGGCAGCGGGGACTTCTCTCTCGTCCGCGCGGACCCCAACTCCACACGCGGGTGGCGGTCGCGTTATTATGGACACAAGGAGCCTGCAATCTCCTTGATGCTCGAAGCGGATCTGCCCAAGGTCACCTTTTGGAGTTTTTTTGGATTCGAGCACGATCAACCTGTGTTGCAGGGACGGGTCCTGAAATTCGGATCCACAGAAATCGATCTTAATCAGGATCGATAAAATACCCCTCTTGAGGAGGATGCTGTTTTATCCCGCTGAACTATACTCTCTGCTCGTGAAAAATATCTTATCCTGCCTCGTTCTGATTTTCGTGTTGACCGCCTGCGGCGCCTCCGCCTCTCCCACCTTGGAGCCGGTCCCGCCAACACCGCCCCCTATGCAGGATCCTCAGGGCATCACTTTCACAACTCCTGATGGCGCAACCATTGAAGGCACGCTCTACGGCTCAGGCGACACCGCCGTGATATTTTCCGTGATGGGAGATTGCACACGCGGCTGGGAAGACATGGCAGACCTCGTTGCACATAACGGCATGATCGCCCTCACCTATTCATGGCGCGGCTGCAAGGACTCGGGATCGGGAGATGCAGATGAACTTCAAAAATTTGTGGATGATTTGCGCGGGGCGATCGATTTCATGCGCGGGCAGGGCGCGACGAAACTCATCCTTGCCGGTGCAAGCCTGGGCGGCTGCGCCTCCGCGAAGCTGATGGTCGAATCGCAAGCTGATGGATTGATCGTGATGGCTTCGCCGCCTGAAATCCCGGAGTTCCGTTTTGCCATCGAAGCGGCTGACATGAATGCTGATATTCCCAAACTATTTATCACCGCCGAGAACGACAATATCGTTCCCGCTGCGATATCACGTCAATTATTTGATTTGGCGGCAGAGCCGAAGGTATGGCAGACCTACCCCGGTGCGGCGCACGGCACAGATTTGTTCGATACGGAATATGGGGAAGATGTACAGCAACGGATATTGCAATTTATTCTGGCGGTTGCAAATCCGTGAGGGTCAACAAAATAAACCCCGAAGGGGTAAAACGATTATAGATGGGGCGGATTGTTTTTATGTAACCCCGTAGGGGTGTTATAGATAAAAAATTACGCCATCCCCTCGGGATTGGGATAACGGCGTGCCATCAATGCTGGCGATTGCGAATTCATAAGATTCAAAAATAATCCCGAAGGGGTGTCATAGTCAGGATTATGTCATCCCTTCGGGATTATTTTTCTTTGTCTGTCAGATTATGGATCAGGATCAAGCCCAAGCCAAGGAAAAGCGGGACGAAGCCTCCCAGCATCCAGGGTCCGAGACGAAGCGGATAATTTTGAGCAGAGTCAAAGCCGAGGGTGTAGAGTCCGATCGTGAGGGCGAGTCCGATGGCGGTGACGAGAATCCCCCAGCGCAAAAATCCTCTGGACGATTTTGAATCGGGTTTGGTCAGTCCCTTCTCGGCGAGGGCGAGGGTCTCCTTGTAGCTCATATAGCGCAGGAAGGCGAGGAAACCGAAGATGATGATCAGGATGGCAGCAATGCCAAGGCAGGGGATCAAACCGTCCATCGAAGGTCCTTTTTAAAATTACAGGGCTTGGAGTTCTCCAAGCCCTGTAATTTTACTTGATGGCGGTGATACTTATGGAACCGTTTCTTGTTTTGACCGTGAGTTCAGCGCCGCCTCCGTTCATCGTCCCTTCCTGTTGATTCTCCTGTGAGCCGTCGAGAGTGACGGTGATCGGGATATCCGAACTGATACTGCCGAAGTCTGTGTCGAGGTCTACATTCAGCGCGGAGTCGGCTGGGATGGCGATGTCGATGCTGCCAAAATCAGAGTGGAGGCTGTGAGGACCCTCCCCAAGCGAGCCGCTGAATTCGATTCCGCCGCTGTTCGTTCGCAGATCGAGCGTGGCATTCTGCGCGTTTTCCACGGTAATGGTACCGAAGTCGGTATGGGCTTTGATCTTGTTCTTTGCGCTGTCCATGGTGATGGCGCCGCTGTTGGAGTCGAGATCATATGAACCCGCCGATACCTGGTTCAATTCGATATCGCCGAAGCCGCAGGTGATGATCAGAGTACCGCGGAGGGTGACCTTGGTGAGAGCCACCCTTCCGCTGCTGGAGTCAACCGTGACCGATGCAGCGGAACCGTTTTCGAAAATGATGCTGCCAAAATCCGAGCCGGCAGAGAGATTTCCCGTGGCTCGGACGTCGGCCAGGTCGAGCGTGCCGCTGCTCGAGTTAACTGTGATATCCCTGCCGTTGACCTTATCCAGCGAGATGCTGCCGAAGTCGGCTTCGATCTTCACATCCTGCGCGCCCGCATCCACACCGTTGATCTTGATCGTGCCGCTGGAATTATCCAGTGCGAGCGCGCCTTCGATGTTAGTCACCGTCACATCGCCGAAGTCGCTTGAAATATCCACATTGCCTTTCAGATCAGATACATCTATAGTGCCGAACCCATTATCTATTTCAACGGCCGTTTCGGTTGGGACGGTTACAATGAGATCCACAGTGTTGACTTCATGGGTCTGGCGACCGCTTAGTTTATAGATTAGGGTGATGGCATTGCCGTTTTGCCTGACTTCAACATGGATGTTCTCCAGCGCCTCTTCCGCGCGGGCCTGGGTGGTGGCGTACCCGGTCTTGACGATCCGGATTTCCACTGCCTCCACATCCCTGCCGAGGACGGATACATCGCCCGCGTCGTCATCCACCTTCAGGGTGACGGGGTTCTCCGCATCCACCTCAAGGATCTTGCTTTCCTCCGCCGTGGCAGAAACGAGCGGAACATCAAAGATCGCAAAATCCGACCTGCGGATGGCAAAGAAAGCCACCGCGCTGATTCCCGCCAGCACAAATAATAACGCCACGACCAATAATCCGATTATCAGGGGTCTTTTCATTTTGCTGCTCCTTGTTTACAAAGTACCGCATCTTGCGGTAGGATGTTTCTCACTCCGTTGGACAGGCGTTTTGCCAGAAAGTTTCAGATTCGGACGAAGGACGATAGACCGTGGACCATGGAGTTTTGCTTATTGTCCATCGTCCATGGTCCGTCGTCTATTTTGAAACTTTTCCCGCCTTCCCGTGTCTAACCCGGTAGAGACCGCATGCCTGAATCTGAAACCACCCTTATCCGGAGTGCACAAAAGGGAAGCCATGAAGCCTTTGCCGTGTTGGTGGAGGACCATCAACGATATGTCTACAACCTGGCATACCGTGTGCTCAAGGATGAGAACGAGGCGCTCGACCTGACGCAGGAGACCTTCGTCCGCGCCTGGACGGCTCTGCCCAACTTCAAGGGGCAGTCGCAGTTCCGCACGTGGCTGTACCGCATCGTCACGAATCTCTGTTACAACCGTTTGCCAAACCTGCGCCGTTCGCTCAACGACCTCGGTGACGACGTGCTGGAAGATATCCCCGAAGCGAATTTCAACAATCCCGTGCAGGAATTTGAATCAGCTGAAACAAAAAAACATTTATATCAGGCGATTGACGATCTCGAAGTCAATTACAAATTACTTATCACCCTGCGCTACCAACACGAACTTTCGTACGACGAAATCGCCTCGACCCTCAACCTGCCGCTTGGCACGGTAAAAACCGGCATATTTCGCGCCAGGGAACAACTCCGCAAGTCACTTGCCCGATTGGAGGAAGCATGGATGACCACCTGAAACAAAACGCGCCGATTGAAAACGCGCTTGCATCCCAGCCGCTCGCGCAGATGCCGCGCAGTGTCACCGCTGATGTACTGGCGCGCATTCAAACAGAAGCGCGTCCCTCTCTTCTCACGTGGAGCGATTTTTTCCTGAGCATTGTGATCGCCGCTTGCATCGCCGCCTCGTGGTTTGCCGCGCAGAATCTGCCGCCGATCATCCTGGCGAAACTTCGCATTCAAAGCATTTTGCTCTATCAAGATTTTCTTGTGAACGCGCGCTGGCTGGTGCCAAGTCTTTTATTTGGGATTGCGGCGACATTGGCGGCGATGACTATCCCATCCCTTATTCAGATGACCATGGACCGCCGACATAGATGATATCCAAACCTGCCCCACCCCTCGGCAGAGGGGTTTTTGTTTGCGGATGAAACCCCTTGCATTGAAAATCGTAGAAAAAGACAACTCAGCTTTACAAATCGATTCCAGCTGGAGGTGTAATATGTCTGCTATTGTACAAACCCAAAGTCTTGCTAAAACGTTCACATCACAGGGCGTGGCGACCGCCGCCGTACGCCAGATTGACCTGCAGATCATGCGTGGAGATTTCGTAGCCCTCATGGGTCCAAGTGGTTGTGGCAAATCCACCCTGTTGCACTTGCTCGGCGGTTTGGATCGCCCGACGAACGGGGAAATCCATCTTGCAGGCAAGCGCGTTGACCATTTGAATGAAACCCAATGGGCTGTGCTCCGGCGGCGCGAGATCGGCTTCATGTTTCAAGCCTTCAACCTCATCGGCAATCTTACGGTCGCGGACAATGTTGAACTGCCCTCCCTCATGGCCGGGTTTACGCCCCGCGAGGCTCGTAGCCGCCGTGAGGCATTGCTTGCCCGCCTCGGCCTGGCTGAGAAAATGGATGCAATCCCCGCGCAGCTCTCCGGAGGCCAGCAACAGCGGGTGGCTTTGGCGCGGGCGCTGATCAACCAGCCTCATCTTCTGCTCGCCGACGAACCAACGGGCAATCTCGATTCGCAAAGCACGCTGGAGGTCCTGAGGCTCTTACGCGAGGCGAACGCCGCCGGGCAAACCATCTTCCTGGTCACTCACGATCCGCGCGTGGCTGATGCCGCCAACCGCGTGGTCCAGATGCGCGATGGCGCTTTCGTCAATTAAGGAGTAGTCGCCATGTTCACTGCCTTTGCTCGAAAAGCTCGCGCCGATACATTGGGGCGCTGGTTTCACAGCAGTCTGATTTTTCTTGTGATCTCCGCTGCCACCGCGACGGTGACGCTTACACTCACAATTTACCTCGGCGTAAATCAAAGCTTCGACCGCCTGTTCGAGACAGCCCACGGCGCGCACGTTTGGTTCACCGCCAATGATCCCGTCCCACTCGATCCATTGCGCTCGCTTGATGAAGTCACCGAATCGAATGAACCTTTTCCCACCCTATGGGGAGACCTCACGCTTCGGCGCGGCGATACTGCAGATCCGCTGACGTTATGGGGATTGCGATCCGAACCACTGGCAGTGGGCAAGCCAGTGGTTGTTGCCGGGCGCTGGCTGGCGCCAGGCGGTGTGGATGAGATTGTCCTTGATGCAGGTTTCGGACGAGCGCGTGGGATTCAACCAGGTGAGAAAATCGAAATCATCTACAGGCAGGATTCGCACATCCTCACGGTTGTCGGGTTAGCCGTGAATGCGGGACGGGCAGCTTTTCCGGTTTCGAGACCCGGAGTAGGTTATGTCCTGCCTGAGACTCTCGAACGCGTTGAGCCGGATCGGACGCGCTGGGCCTGGATCTTGGGCGTTCGAATCATCGCACCTGACTCCGCTGAACGCTTTATCGCCAACGCTCGTGCTGCATACCCGCCTCAAGCCGCGATCAGCGCCACACCGTGGCAATGGGTACGCGATGAGGTCAATCTGAGACCCTCTTGGAACTTGCTCTTCCTGGGAGTCTTCAGCGTGTTTGCGCTCGTGTCTGCCGGGCTGGTTATCGTCAACCTCGTCGGAGGATATGTATCCAGCCAGGTACGCGAGATTGGGATGCTCAAAGCCATCGGTTTCACTCCAGGGCAAGTGACAGCGCTATTCATCCTTGAATACGTTAGCTTGGGATTGATCGCCGCAGTCGTCGGTGGACTTGTGGGCCTCGCGGCATCTCCACCGTTCCTTGCGGAAGTTACAAGGGTGTTGGGCGTAACGCCGACGTTAGAAGGCGCGCCTGTGTGGTTGACGTACATTCTGGCTGGGATATCCATCCTGCTCCTATGTTTGACTTTTCTTCCGGCGCGGTGGGGTGGAGGACTGTCAACCGTGCAGGCTTTCGCCGCGCGTGTGAATCCTGCGGCGTCACAGCCCTCGTTTGCCGCGCGCCTGGCTCTGCGACTCGGCTTGCCGTCCAGCATCGTGTTGGGAGTCAAAGACTTGTTCTCTCAGCCGCGCCGCGCCATGTTCACGTTTGTTTCGCTACTGGTGGCTGTTGTCACCGTGATCTTCACCGTAAGTCTGGACTCCACCCTGCGAACGGCGGAGGAGGATCCGACTGTCGTTGGCTTGAGTCCCTATGTGGTTCAGGCTCTCCGGACGGACGCCGTGACTCAGATCGAACGCATCTCACATGCTGAAGCAGTTCAGTTGTTGGATGACCGTTCGGAAATCAGCGCATACCTCACATTGAAGACTGTCCCATTGCAACCTTTGTCTCAACCGGGTCAGGCGGTTGAACTGCCCGGATTTGTCTCTTACGCAATGGGTGGCGACTATCAGCAGTTCCGGTGGTACGTTGTCGAGGGGCGGATGTTCAGCGCACTTGGTGAGGCTGTCATCACAGGCGAGTTGGCTGATCAACTGGGCGTGCGGGTCGGCGACGAAATCACCCTGCGCGTGATGCAGCCCGGGGATGGCTTTTTCACTGACACTGGCAAACGTTTCACTGTTCGAATTGTTGGGAGATATGTGGCCATCCAGGATGGAGGGCGAAGATTGCTTTACAGCCTCGATACGTACCGCCAGCAAGTGGATGCTTCGGCAGAGCCGGATCGCTATGGCTTGAAACTCGCGCCTGGCATCTCCGCCGACTCATTCGCCGTCGAACTTCGACGAATCTCTGGTGACCGTTTGGGAGTGGATGTGCAACGCTTGTCGGATGGCGGTGCGGGCATCGTTCGCCTCACCCTGCTGGGACTGACAGCCAGCCTGCTGATGATTGCAGTCGTGAACCTGCTGACGACTCTCCAGTTTGCCGTGCGTGAGCGTTACCGCGACTTCGGCATTCTCAAGACGTTGGGACTGACGCCCGTGCAAATCGTGACGAGCGTCATCACGAATGGAAGCCTGTTAGGGTTGATCGCCTTTATCGTTGGGACTCCGTTGGGATTGATCGTAACCCGTGTACTGTTCGACGTGTTGGGCGAGCGACTGCATTTGGGTCGCGGAATCTTAGCCCTGCCGAATCCTCTGTGGCTGGTTGCTCTCCTGCCTTTTACGCTGTTGCTGGCGCTCCTCGGAAGCGCTTTACCTGCCCGCCATGCCGCGCAAGTGAAAGTGGTGGAAGTCTTGCATCAAGAGTGAAACGCTGTTGATCCTCACAAATATCGGATCGCATCACGAGAGCATTTTTTGAAATATCGGGATTGAACCTGTACATCCACGTATTCGTGACGAACACCTCCATTATTGTTCATTGGCTGGCGACACGAAATAAACCAGGCAAAGAGTCTGTGCCTGAACTCGTCACACTCTATACGATTGGGCTGCCAGGCTGGTTCACCATCATGAGCGGCTTGTTCTGACACATCATCTATGCCGATGAGGTTGCCGCCAGCATTGGCTCGCCTCTGAATAGCGGCTTCCAAATGGAATTGGGTTTTGCATCCATTGGGATCGGCATCGTGGGTTTCATCGGCTTTTGGAATAGGTCCTTCTGGCTTCCATTCATCATGATGAAGACAGTATTCGGATGGGGCGCAGGGATCACGCACATCATCCACGCGGTTCAACATGGCAACTTACCTCCCAGTAATATGGGCATTGTTGTTTATTGGGATTTCCTGTTTCCAGCGCTCCTGATTGTTCTGTACTCAATCTATCACCGCGCGCAAAAGGCTTATCTTTCGGCATGATGTGCAATTTGAATGGAAATAGAGATTTCTCGGCATTTTCGAACCAGCCTGCTTGGGATGGCTCCATCAGGAATAAATACACAGCTTATTGTGAGCGCTTCCGCGGGTTTTCCGCATAAGGACAGAAACTGATTGAAAACGTCGCGCTCATCGCGTGACGTTTTTCCCTTAATCCAACTTTTGCAAAATATGACTGACCGCGGTCGAGGCGGGACCACCGAGACTTTGAATCAGTGCGGTCTTCGCGTTCGGGATCTGATTCGCCTCCCCCTCACCCCGGAGTTGGGTCACTGCATCGACAGCCTGATA
>DATKAU010000232.1:0-6789 GCA_035514655.1 Anaerolineales bacterium | reverse complement strand
TATCGTCATTAACCTTCCCGTCAAAGCCATTGGCAGGTTTTCCAGGGAACTTGAGAAACGGAATATGCTTGTTCCCGCTGACATCATTCTGGATACGATGATGGAGGACCGCGCAGATATCCCATTGAATGCGATTCATATGTACAGCGGACTCAAGGCGGATTTATATCTAATGCGGGATGGCGATGAACTTCGTAAGAGTGCTTTTCAACGCCGCCTCCTGGTGGACTATGGATCACCGATTGGAGAGGTGTATGTCCATTCCCCTGAGGATCTGATTCTTTACAAACTCATGTATTTGGGATTAAGCGGGCAGCCGAAACACGCCCGGGATATTGTGGCAATTCTCAAAGCCAATAAGGGTCAACTCGGTTATGGATATATCGAAGGTTGGGTGGCCCGCTTGGGTCTGAACTCTGTCTGGAAGGATATACTGGACAATATTCCATAGTATTGTACTCAGTTAAGATCTGTTGTGAAACCAGCAGATAATTCAGGGTGTTTTGCGCGTAAATGAATTCAATAAGATACTTTTCAGTATCGTACTTGGAAGTAAAATAATTACATTGGACTACGATATGACACAGTGGACGAAATGAATTGGCGGGAATTTCTTCAAGGGTATGACAAGCCCTTTCCACATCTTTACAGATTTTTCACATCTGATTCAACTGACCCCTGCCTGGGACCAAACATTCATAATTGACTTACGGTAAAATCCATTCTGAATAGCTGATAGAGGCGAAGATGGCAATACCGAAAATCACGGAAAGCATGATCCGCACAGGAGCCAGCCCGGAAAGTTTTAGGCGAGGCGAGGAATATTATCGGGACGGCGCGGTTTCGAATACTGCCATGCAAGGCACCCTGTTAAGCGGTGCGTGCGCCGGCACTTATGCACCCTATTACCGGGTGCAAGTGGAACTGGATGAGGCAGGCATTGCAGATGCATCCTGCACATGCCTCTACGAATATGGCGGCTATTGCAAACACATTATTGCTCTGTTGCTTGCCTATTTGCATCGTCCAAAATCGTTCACCGTGCGCAAAGCGCCCGTGGAACTCCTGGCTGATCTGGATCATAACGATCTCATCGCGATTCTGACCAAACTGATTCAGGAACAACCCGATCTATATGATCGGATCGAAGCCATGACATTCGTTCCTTTGAAATCCAAAAAGAAACGCAAGAAAAAAGTGGACATCGAAGTCTACCGCCGTCATATTCTCGGCATCGTCCACAGCCTGGATGGCATGAGAATGTCGGAGGCGTATTGGCATGTCGGTGGCCTGGCAAATCAATTGCGGGAAGTACAGCAATCAGCCTCAAAATTCCTGGATGCGGATGATGCAGAGACCGCCCTCGAAATCCTGCTCGTATTACTGGAAGAAGGCAGTCGAGCCATTGAATATGTTGATGACTCAGACGGTGAGTTGGGCAGCTTTGTGAGCGAACTGGGCACGCCGCTGGCTGAGGCAATTTTGAGCATGGAACTCAGCCAGGTCGAACGGGATAGACTGGTTCGCAGATTGGAGAAGTTGATTGATTATGCCGGCGATTACGGGATGGAAGGCAACCTGCACATTGCCGTTCAAGCCTCAAAATATGGCTGGGATAACATTCCCAAAGAAATGGAGCCCCTTCGGAGGACAGCGTACAAAGTTGATGAGGACGAAGAGCCCGATGATTGGGATGAAGACGAAGAGTGGGACGAGGAAGATGAATTTGAGCTTCGTGAATGGGGTTTGCCTGCTGTGTCAGGCTTCAATGACCTCACTGAAGCCAGGTTGAATGTGCTTGACCGACAAGGTCGCACCGAAGAGTATCTGGCCCTCTGCAAGGAGGAAGAGCGCCATCTGCGTTACGCCCTCAAATTGTGCGATCTCAAACAGGTGGCAGAGGCTGTGAAATACGCCAAAAAGCACCTGTCCACTGCTGAAGAGTCCCTGCAAGTGGCGCGGCGCTTAAGAGAGTCACGCCTGGTCGCCGAGGCTATTGAGATCGGTGAACATGGCCTGAAGCTGAAAGGGTCAAAGGCAGGTCTGGGCAAATGGCTGGGTCCCGTGGAAGAGGCGCAGGGACGAACGAAACAAGCCTTGGACGCCTGGCTGGCCGCATTTGGCGAGCATCCTTCGCTGGATACCTATAAAACGATCAAGCGCTTGGCCGGACCCGATTGGAGACACTTGCGCCCGGAAGTGATGGCAAAACTTCGCAAATCGTATGACAAGCAGGTTTTGGCGGAAGTATTACTGCTGGAAGAGGAATGGGATGAGGCGATCAAAGTGGCCGAGGGACGTGACGTATGGTATCCCATTGTCGAAACAGTGGCTGACGGCATCATGCCTCATCGTCCGGAATGGGTTGTCCAAACCAGTTTGAAGCACGCGGAACGCCTAATGTCCGAGGTCAAAAGCAAGAATTATCCGATTGCAGCTGCCTGGCTCAAACGCGCGAAGCAGGCTTATAAATTGCTGGGGAAAACGAATGAATGGAAGAAGTATCTGGGAAAAACAAAGGAGAAATACAAGCGGAGGCCGGCGTTGCAAAACCAACTCGCCCGGCTGTAGTTAATGCTGGAATCATTTTGTAAGGCCGGCAGATTACGCTATCGCATTTTCATCCCGATCTGGTGTCTGCGCGCCAGCGCAGGAAATTCTGGGGCGGGGCTTCAATCCGTTGGAGGAGAAGTAATTGCCGCAGGGTGCTTGTTAAAACAATAAGACCGCCGCGAGGCGGTCCTTGATAGTGCCGAGGGAGAGATTCGGACTCTCGACCAAGGGCTTATGAGTCCCCTGCTCTACCACTGAGCTACCTCGGCGTGGTGAAAGCGCCGCAAATGTTACTATGGCGGGATGTGTTTGTCAACATACGAGCCCGGCGATTACATGGCTTGTGCAAAGTCTGAGATTTTTAACGCGAATTGCGCAAAAGGGGCGAATTTCGCGAAAGAGTCTAAAAATTCACGGCATTCGCGTTAAGATCACGCCTGAAAATCTTAAACCCGTCAAGCGATTTTGAGAAGACCATATTAGAGATCGCAATTTACCGCCAGGAGATGCTGCAGGGTTGGGATATAATCGAACCATGGAGGCGCACGCACCATGAAGGTTCTCGTCCTCAACAATGATTTGATGGAACGTACCGTCATCCAGCAGGTGCTTCAACGCAACGGGCATGAAATTGTGGTCTCAAGCGGCAGCGAAGAAGCCATGCAACTCCTGCGGGGGGGCGGGATTCGATTCTTGATCGCCGACCGCGCCGGTACGGATATCGACGAGAAACAGTTCATCCGCAGAGTCCGCGAAGCCGATCCCCCATATTACATCTACATATTATTGATCACCCCGCGCGTACAGGATACCGACGTGGCTTCGCCGCGCATGGGTGCGGACGACTACCTGAACAAGCCGATCGTGCCTGCCGAATTGAAATCGCGTGTGCAGATCGGCGAACGGATCCTCCACCTCTCCGACAACCTCGTGCAGGCAAAGGATTCGCTCGATAACGCCGCCATGGTCGACGCCCTCACCAACGCCTTGAACCAGAAAGCGTTCCTCACCCTCTCGCACGGCGAACTCGAACGCGCCCGCCGCGCGCAAGCTGCACTCAGCCTGATAGCGCTGGATATCGACAACTTCAAGGCGATTAACCAGGGTCATGGGGAGGGGATCGGCAACGATGTATTAACCGTGATCGCGCAGGGCATCCGCGAAAAGAGCCGCCCGTACGACGGGCTGGGTCGCTACGAGGACGACACGTTCCTCTTGATCCTCCCCGGAGTGATCGGGCAGGATGCCGAAAAGATCGCCGAGCGCATCCTGAACGGCATCCGCAACACGAGCATATCGCTCATCGACGGCACGGAGGTCAAGGTCTCGGTAACCGCCGGCATCGTCGCCTACGGACGGATCACCGCCGCCACCGAGATCGAAGCACTGATCGGACGCGCAAAAGAAGCGGTCTCGATTGCCAAGCACGCCGGGGGAAACCAGGTCCACATCATTTACGTTTGATCAAAAGAGGAATTGCAGCAGGAAAAACGCGATCATCCCTGCCAGGATCGTGATCAGCGTGTTTTTGCTGATCCATGCGATCGCCACGGCAATCAACCCAGCCAGCATTCGGGGATTATCAAATGATACAAACAATTCGCCGGAGCGCGTAAACAATTCGGGGAAAATAAGCGCCGATAAGACCGCCGGCGGGACGTAGTGCAATGCCCGGCGCATCGTTCCGGGGACTTCAATCCGACCGAATAAATAAATCAGAGAGAACCGAATCCCGAAGGTGATCAGTCCGCCAAGTATCATTACGAGCCATATATTCATTTCTTCCCTCATGAACTAAATGATTCTTTGCTCCACTACTCGTCCAAAGAATCGCGCAGGTTTGCATAGATTGGCAGATTCTTATTGGGTTTTGTATCCGTCCTGTTCTCGAGAAAAGTCCCAACTATGATACCCACCAAAGCCGCAAGGATCAGCCCCAAACTGTACGGAAGGGAATAGGCAGCCAATGCCACAACACCCGCCGACACTGCCGCGGCAATCGCGGGGTGGCTTTTCAAAACCGGCACGACCATCGCAATAAACGTCAACGGCAGGGCAAAATCGAGCGACCACGATTCAGGGATCGCTGCGCCGAGGAAAATCCCTAGCGCGGTGCTGATCTGCCACGTGGTCCACAAAGCCAGCCCTGCGCCGAGCAAAAACCAGTGACTGAATGGCTGTCTCCCCTCCCTCTCGTAGTGGATGATGGTCGGCGCATACGCTTCATCGGTGAGCAGGTAACTTAACAGCATCTTCCAGCGCGTTGAAAGCGATGCAAGATACGGGGCAAGCGAGGCGGAGTACAGCATGTGCCGCAAATTGACGACGGCAATCGTCAACACAATCACGAATCCCGGCGCGGCTTCACGCACGAGTTGGGTTGTGATGAACTGCGACGATCCCCCAAACACGATCGACGACATCATCTGCGCGGCAGGCCGCGACAGCCCTGCGTCCAGCGCCAGCGCGCCGTAGATCATGCCAAAGGGGAACACGCCAATCAAAAGCGGGAGTTCGGAGCGAACCCCCGCCCAAAAAAATTTCATTTTATTGTTCATGCCGCTCCAGTAATCAAGCGCGCGGCGCGCTGTCCGCTTTCCACCGCACCCTCCATGAAGCCTTGAATGGGTGTGGCGTGTTCGCCCGCAAAGAACAGCCTGCCCGCAGGTTCAAACAGGGTCTTCCAATGTTTCAACACTTCCCCCGGCGCGAGCGCCATGTACGAAGCGCGCGTAAACGGTTCGTTGATCCACGCGATGGTGGAGACATTCTCTATGAGTTCAGACGACCCCGGGAACAGCCGTTCGATCTCGGAGACCGCCGTGTCGATCCGTTCCTCGTCGGATAGCGCTGACAATGCCGCGCCCGGCGCGCCGCCGGTGTAGGCTGTGATGATCCCGCGTTCATGCTCAAAGTGACTCGTGGCGTGCCAGGTGATCACGATCGGCGCGTCGGTGGTCAGCCGGCCGTTCCAGCCGCGTTCGTTCCAGAACCGCTTGCGGTATTCGATCATCACCTTCGTTACCGCGCCATACGAAATTTCATCCACCATATTTTGGTGGGCAACCGGCAGGGAGGAATTGAAATCGATCAACCGCGCGGTCGTCAACGGGATCGCCAGGATCGCAAAATCAGAGTCGAGCGTCAGATGGGAATCGGCCTGGCGAAACGAAACCGTCACCCCGTCAGGGTTGAGGCGGATCGACTCCACCACCGCGTTCAGGCGTACGTCGGGCAATGCCTCTGCCAGGGCGCGCGGGATCTGATCGTTCCCGCCCAGCACGCGCATGCTCGGCGATGTATCCACTTCGGTGTAATACATCTTCGCGTTGCGGCACAAATCAAGCAGTGAAAAATTTTCGGGTTCGCAGGTGTATTCCGATCGGATATGCTGGATGAAATACTGCTTCGCAAACGGATGCACATTCAGCGACTCGATCCAATCGAGGGCGGATTGCGAATCGAGATGCCTCGCCTCCTTCGCCTCCTGAGGCTGGTTCGGGTCCAAAACGAATCGACTCAACTCTGCCAAAAACCCCCACTCGCGATCGACCTCTTCGGCGAGGTTGAAGCCCCACACATCTGGATCTGTCATGCGCCCCGATTTTCCGCCGAACGATGCCCAATCCCTGTCGCTCCCGCGCCACGATGCAGCGGAGGCAAGTTTCAAGCCGAACTGTTCCGCCAGCGCAATCATGCGCGTATGATCCACTTCGATGAATTCGCCGCCGCCTTCCGCGACGAGACCGTTTGAAAAATTACGAATGCTGTGCACGCGCCCGCCCACGCGATCGCGCGCCTCGAGCACTGTCACTTTCCAGCCGGCGCGGTGCAGATCGAACGCAGCAGAAAGCCCCGCCAGTCCCGCGCCGATGACGGTGACCGTATTTTGTTTTGCACGCATTGGTATGAAATACTCCGTGGAATTTGATTTTCCCCACTATAGCACACAACCACAGCTCACCCCAACGGGTGCCAGAGGAAGGACAGGATCAGCGCGAGGAACATGAATAACACGGCAAGAGCAGAGAACAAGACGCTGATCTCGATCGTCTCGCGCGAGACCACGAGATGGGTGGGCAGGTTCTGGAATACGTTTTGCAGTTCACCTGCGCTCGTCGCCGCGTAGTAGGTGCCGCCGGTCATGTCTGCTATTGCCTTCAGGGTGGTCTCATCCAATTCACGGCGGAAACCTCCTCCTCCGCCCCCGCCAAAGAACGGTATGCCCTGACCCAA
>DATKAU010000231.1:0-12330 GCA_035514655.1 Anaerolineales bacterium | reverse complement strand
GATTATGCGCCGGGTGCATTAACAAAGATTCGTGAGACGAAGTCGCAGGTGGGGTTGACCATCTCTCAGCGGCGCGATAATGTCTCGAAGGCGTACCAGGCTGACCCGGCGAAAGTGAAGCGCAAATCCGTCGTTTTGATGGATGATGTTTCAACGACAGGTTCCACGATTTCATCCTGTACCGAGGCGCTTTTCGCCGCCGGTGCACGCGAAGTGTATGCGCTGACGATTGCCCGCGCGCTGGCGCATCATGACTTAAATCATGTCTGACAATGGCGGATTTGCCATTGAACCAACCATATTCGGGAGGCAGTACCATGACTACCAAGGTTGACATCCAGGCTCGGAACATGCGCTTGACCGACAACACTCGTGAGTATGTGGAGAAGAAAGCCGCGAAACTTGAACGGTTTCTTCAGGAGATTGACGAGATCCATATCGAGCTGACACATGCGAAGACTGCACGTCAGGCTGCTGACAGGCAGGTGGCGCAATTGACCGTACGCGGAAAGGGCTTTCTCCTGCGGACGGAGGAACGGGCGGACGATCTGGAGAAAGCCTTCGATGCCGCGCTGGATAAGATGCAGAGACAGGTGGATCGCTACAAGGGCAAACACCATCGAGGGCGCGGCGACGGAAAATCGGCAGCGGAGTTGTACGAGGAAGACTCGCCAGTGGATGAAACCGGCGAACTTCTCCCTCTGATTGCCAAGCGGAAGAAGTTCATCGTCCTGCCGATGGACGAAGAGGAGGCTGTCGAGCAGATGCGCCTGCTCGGGCACGACAACTTCTTCATCTTCTTCAATGCCGGGAAGAATTCCATCGAGGTGTTGTACCGCCGGCGGAATGGTTCATACGGCTTAATCGAACCGATCATCGGCTGAGCTTTGCAGCGATCAAATACCAGCCCGGTGAACCTATTGGGCTGGCCACCCAGGAGTGAACATGAATTTGGACTTGGACGACGAAGTTGTGAAAAACAGCCAAGTGGATTTCGAGCAGACGAGTCGGCTTGTCTTTGATCTCTTGAGGGCAGTGGGCGAAGACCCCGAACGCGAAGGCTTGAAAAACACGCCTGACCGCGTTGCGCGAATGTACGGCGAACTGTTGAGCGGGTATGTCGATGATCCTGCAGGGATCATCAATAATGCGCTGTTTAATATCGATTACGACGAGATGGTAATCGTGCGCGACATCGAGTTTTACAGTCTGTGCGAGCATCACATGCTGCCGTTCATTGGTCGCGCGCACATTGCGTATATCCCAAAGGGGAAGGTGATTGGTCTTTCCAAGATCCCCCGCATCGTGGACATGTATGCGCGCCGCCTACAAATCCAGGAGCGGATGACAGCCCAGATCGCCGACTTCATCCAGGGCACGCTCAACCCGCATGGTGTGGCGGTGGTGGTGGAAGCCATGCACATGTGTGCGATGATGCGCGGCGTGAAGAAACACGACGCGCGCATGACCACATCTGCCATGCACGGATCGTTCCGCGCGAACCTTGCAACCCGCCAGGAATTTCTCGATAACGTAGGGAGGGGTTCGAAGCCGCTTCAATTCTAGCCGGAACCCGATCCGGATCAATCAACTCAACACGCCTCGACGCGTCTCCAGCCACACATGCTTGCGGAGACGCGTTGCGGTATTCTGGAGTGACTCACGCGTTACGGGGTTTTGAAAATTGGGGTGGATCTCGGCGAGCGGCACAACGACGAATGCCTGCGCAAGCCAGTGACCGCCGATCACCTCGTCCTCAAAAAGGAGGATGTCAATATCAATGGTCCGCGGGGCGTATTTGTCATCACTTCGTTTGCGTCCAAGGCGTGTTTCAATTGGGTGAATTGTCGTTGCTTTTAATTGCCCCTGTGTCTGCATCGTTTTGTAGGATAAGCACGCATTCAAGTAGTTTCCTCCCAATCCTCCAACGGGTTCCGACTCCCACACGCTTGAAATTTTCAGAATTTCACCGTGTTTTGCTAACAATTGCACTGCCTTCGGCAGGCTGACCTCAGGCTCGATATTTGACCCCAGACTCAAATACGCAAGATGGACCTCACTCATCGCGGCTTCGTTCGATCTCCACGCCGACCGATTCAGCAAAGCGCACCGCGCCCGGCTTCTCCACGCGGACGGTCGCTACCTTTACCCGCTCATCTTCAAGACAGAGTTTTGCCAGATCGTTTGCCAGCGCCTCAACCGTAAGACGGTTGACACTTTCGGCGTGGGCGAAGAGTTTCTTCGTCATCTTGCTGTAATCGACGCAGTCGGCGATGTCGTCTGTTTCACCGGCGCGGCGCGTGTCGGTGTACAGGATGATGTTGATGAGGATGTTTTGGGCACGCCTGCGCTCCCAGTCATTGACGCCGATGATGCCGCGGGCGAGCAGGTTTTTGATGATGACCTTGTCCATGATATGAACTCCTTATGGTCTGCGTGTAGTCAGATTGTATGCCGTCTCGTTGATGTGAAATGGTCAAAACAAAAAAATGTAAATTTCCCTGCCTTAAATCAAATGCCTGCCGCCGTCCAAGTGGATGATCTCGCCGGTGATGTATTCGGGGCAGGTGAGCAGGAACAGCAGTGCCTGTTCGATTTCATTCTCTTTCGCCCAGCGTTTCATTGGGATATTTTTCGTGATATCTGGCGATGCGCTCCCGTCTGAGGGAGGCAGGATGGCTCCCAGCGCCAATCCGTTGACAACGATCTTCGGTGCCAGGGCGGCTGCCATTGATCTCGTCATCGCTGCAAGTGCGGACTTGCTGATTGTGTAGGGGAAATGATCCGCGCCCGGGCGCAACGCGCGCCAATCGAGGATGTTGACGATGCGCGCGCCATCCTCCGCCTGACGCGCGAAGGCCTGGCTGAGTAAAAATGGCGCGGTCAGATTGAGGGCGAGGTGTTTATCCCAATCTTCAAGTGCCGTTGAATCGAACGTCAAGGGCTCGAAGATCGCCGCGCAGTTGACAAGGCAATGTATGGGTGTAGATTCATTGGCGAGGGGGATCAGGCTTGCTGCCTGGGACGAATCGCTCAAGTCCGCTTGAAAGACCCATGCCTGCCGGCCGAGCTTCACCACCTCGGCGCGCAGGGTTTCGGCATCCGCCTCCGAATGGGCGTGGTGGATGACGATATCTGCTCCTGCATGCGCACACGTACGCGCGAATATTCGCCCAACGCGGCGGGCAGCGCCGGTGACCAGAACGGTCTTATCCTTCAGCGGGAGGTCCGTCATTTTGGAGATTCTAATCGATAATCGTAACAAGCTGTAACTTGACGCTCCTGTTTGGCAGTGATATATTTTCTTCGCAAGCCGATCCTTCCTTGCAAAAAAAGGTGAAACTATGGCTACGAAACAACCATCAACCATATATACAGGGGATATAGCCGAGCAGCACATCGACCCGTCCAGTGAGTACACAGCCGAAAATCAGGAGATCAGTTTTTCAACGGAGCAACATGCCATTTGGGCTGACCTGTTCAAGGGTGTTCATCAGCCTTACCTGGTAGAACATATCTGCCGGGAATGGAACACGGGAATGGATCTTCTGCAGCTTGACCCGCTTGGCATTTCGACTGTGGCGTATCTGAACGCAAATATCACGCCGCACACCGGCTGGCGCATCGAGAGAACCGTGGTGCGCTACACTGCTGCCGACGATTGGTACAATAAATTTGCCCAGCGCATCTTCCTCATCACCGATTACCTGCGCACACGCGACCAGATGGAATTCACACCCGAGCCGGACATGTTCCATGACATCTTCGGGCATCTGCCGTTCCTGACGCAAAAATTCTATGCCGATATCGAGGACAAGTTCGCGCCTGCCTACTTGAAAGCGACCCAGGAAGAGCGCGAAGTCATCAAGCGGCTGGCGTGGTATACCACCGAGTTTGGCCTGATCGTTCAGGATAACCGCTTCAAAGTCTTTGGCGCGGGGATCATCTCTGGGCGCAAGGAATTGACGCGCACCATCATGGAGTTCTACCGCCTTGGGCGCGACAATGTGATCGACTACACCCGCCCGATCTTCACGCAGTTGAATGCGCATTTCCTTGCCAATAAGACCAATTTGCACCGCCTTATTGACGGTGTGAACGCGCTCCATCAAAAAGGACAGATGTCCTCTGCCGATCAGGGATGGAACGTGGTCATTTCGCTGTACCAGAATTTAGGCATCAAACAGGATGGCATGTTCGGCGGCGAAGTCATCATTGCGCCGTTCGACATCGAGACCATCGCGCGCATCCCGAAGACGGTCTATGCCTTCAACCCGATGCTCTTCGTGTGCGAATCGCTTGAGCACATGGACGCGCTGCTGGAGTCGTATTTGGGACCGATTGCGGCGAGGAAGTAGAAGAACATGCAAAGCCGCCTCGAAAGAGGCGGCTGTTGTTTCCCTGAACCAGATTGATTGAGTTTTATTTTGCCTTATATCAACCAGATTCTTTTCTCTGTCCGAGTGACTCTTTCGCTAACAGCACGGTTGCCATCACCACCCAAGCTACAATTTGAGCTAGCCGGAACTCCCCGAAGATCAGGGTGCTATCCACGCGGAAGGCTTCGAGGAATAGACGCGCACCAGCAGTCAGGGCGGCGAAATTGAGAAAGAGAATGCCAGGGGATGAATCCGATTTGCGAAACCAGAGCAAACCAAAAATTACCAGCGAAGCAATCAACTCATAGATTTGGGTAGGATGCCGCGTCGCGTTCCACAATTCGATACCCCAGGGAAGGTCGGTGGGGCTGCCGAAGGCTGTCCCTGCGGCGAGGTGGGAGAGGTGCAAGCCCATCGCGAGCACAGCGAACACTGGAAATAATGAATCGAGTGTTCCCCAAAACGCCAGGTTTTGTCGTTTGCCGTAGACGACACCGACAATCATCGCGCTGACGATCGCCGCGGACGGGTCAAAAAGATCAGGATTGGGGGAGAACAGGCTAAGAGGGCTGGGAGCAAACGCCAAGAAATTTGCCAGCGCGTATAATACGCGCCCGCCGATGATGTAACCGAGAAGGCTGTAGAACGTGAGATTGTTGAGAGACTCTTTCGACACACCGTGGCGTTCGCTCCGTTTTTCGGCAAGGGCGAGTCCGATCCATAGCGCGGCGACGATCAGGATCAAATGGCGCGGCGGGGCGAAGAGGATGCGGAAGGATTCGATCATGATTGAATGTAGGGCACAATTTTGTTCATTTTCAAATTAATCGAGCAATAAACCTAACCACTGAGACACGGGGTAGCACCACACTAAAGCGTGGAAGGGTCTAAACCTTTTCAAAAACGGGGTTCATTGGCAAACTCGTGCGACAACCAAATCACGCGAGAAGCCAATGAACCCACAAGAGCTATTTTGCCCGAATATGGATTGTGCGGCAAGAGGACAAGTCGGAAAAGGAAACATACATACACACAGTTTGAAAGACAAGCGGTGCATTTGTGATGTTTGTCAACAGACATTTACAACGACGAGAGGCACAATCTTTTATCGGTTACGTTCAGACCCGCAATTGGTGATGTGGGTGATCGTCTTGTTAGCCTATGGCTGTCCGCTTCAAGCGATTGTCAAAGCCTTTGGTTTGGATGAGCGCACGGTGAGCGATTGGCAGAAACGAGCCGGTCAGCATTGCCAGCAGGTGCATGAACATCTGGTAGAAAGCAGTCAGCATGATTTGGAACAAGTGCAAGCCGATGAAATCAAAGTCAAAACACAGAAAGGTACGTTCTGGATGGCATTAGCGATCTGGGTGCCGACCCGTCTGTGGATAGGCGGGGTAGTCAGTGCCCAGCGCGATTTGACTCTCATTCAAGCCTTGGCAGACAAGGTACGGAGCATGGCTTTATGCCGCCCGCTGTTGTTGGCGGTGGACGGGTTAGCCAGTTACGTCAGCGCTTTTCGGAATGTGTTTCGCAGCAAGTTGTCTCGACACGCAGGAGAACTGGGACGCTGCAAGCTGGTTGCCTGGCAAGACATCGCCATTGTGCAAGTGGTCAAACAACGAGTGAAAGGTGTCCTGCATGTGGATCGACGGATTATACAAGGTGTTGAAGGCATGGTAGAACATCTCATCCAAACTACTCAGGGCAAAGGTGTGATCAACACGGCTTTTATTGAACGGCTCAATGCCACGTTTCGCCAGCGGATCCATTCGTTGACACGTCGTACTCGTACTTTAGCCCAACGCACGGAGACGTTAGTGACCGGCATGTATCTCCTAGGTTGCTTCTACAATTTCTGCGATTTCCATCATAGCCTGCGTTTGAAGTTATCCGTTGGTTCTTTTGGGTATCGTTGGGTGCAAAGAACTCCGGCGATTGTCGCGAGATTGACCGATCACCAATGGACACCCATCGAATTGTTCAAATTCAAAGTTCCACCGCCGCATTGGGAAATCCCCAAACAGCGCGGTAGACCTTCGACGGCCATGCTTCGATTGGCTCACCAATGGGCCGCTTGACCACGTTTAAGTGTGGTGACACCAGAGGAGCCATTCGTCGTCTTTTTGATCGGAATGCGGGTCAACAAATGGTGGCGGTTCGATAAATGGATCCCCACAGCCTCCGCCATGGGACCGATGCTGCAAACTCTTTTCACCCATCCTGAGAAGGGATTCCTGCACGCTGAATTCTTCTGGAATATCACCGGACCGGTGGTGATCCAGTATTGGCGTTCGTTCGAAGACTTGGAACGATTCGCGCGCAATCCCTCTGATCCGCACGTGGGACCGTGGAAGAAGTTCAACCAGGCTGTCGGTTCGAATGGAATCGTCGGCATCTGGCACGAGACGTACTCTGTCAACCCTGACCAGTTCGAAACCATGTACGGAAACATGCCGAAATTCGGTCTCGCCGCTGCGATGGAGCACGTGCAGGCGATCGGTCGCTACGAAACAGCCAAAAAGAGACTCGCTGTGAACCATGCCGGCGAACCTGCACTCGAAACAAACTGAAAGGTAAATCAATATGACAACCGCATTCATGGCGTTTCTGCACCACTTGTTCGCCTTCTCACTGGTGGCGTGCGTGGTCTACGAATTCATTGCCTACCGCAAAGGCTTGACGATCGAAGAAGCCCGCCGCATCCAACGTGCCGACCTGTTCTATGGAATTTCAGCAGGTCTTCTGCTGATCGTCGGTTTGCTGCGCGTATTTTTCTTCGAAAAGGGAGCCATCTTTTACAGCCAGAGCCCGTTCTTTTGGGTGAAGATGAACACGTTCCTGATCGTGGGTCTGTTATCCATCGACCCCACCATCCGCTATCTCCGTTGGAACAGGATCATCAAGGAGGGCAAAGCACCCGAAATTAGAGAGGGAGAATTCAAGCGGACGCGCATCGTTCTCTGGCTGGAAGTCATCGGGCTTGCCATCATCATGCTGGCAGCGGCATTCATGGCGCGCGGCATCGGGCTGGGTTGACGTTCCTCCATTCTCTCACTTAACAGGGACAGGTTGACACCTGTCCCTGTTTCTTTGTACTTTTCATCCCTTTCGGACTTCCGAATCAACAAGTATCATTCCGGTTATGCCTCACAAGCAAGCCAAGCACAACGACCTGATGCAAAACCGTGCCTCGCTGACGCGCTTCGCCTGGCTGTCCATCGGCGCGGCAGTTGCCACCATCATTTTGAAATCCGCTGCGTATTACCTGACAGGTTCGGTGGGTTTGCTCTCCGATGCCATCGAATCGCTTGTCAACCTGACGGGCGCCATTGTGGCATTGATCATGCTGACCATTGCCGCGCGCCCCGCAGACGAAAGCCACGTCTATGGCCACAGCAAGGCGGAATATTTCGCCAGCGCTACGGAGGGTTTGATGATCCTCGTCGCAGCGGCGGGGATCCTGATCACGGCGGTGCAGCGCCTGCTCAATCCTCACACCCTTGAACAACTCGGGCTGGGGCTAGGGGTATCCGCCTCAGCTTCGGTGATCAATTTTCTTGTCGCACGCAGGTTGATGGATGAGGGGAGGCGGAACAATTCCATCTCGCTTGTGGCGGATGCACAGCATCTGATGACGGACGTGTGGACGTCCGTCGGGGTTATCGCAGCGGTGGGAGTCGTCGCGCTCACCGGCTGGGTCATCCTCGATCCATTGATTGCCTTTGCCGTCGCCTTGAACATCGTCTGGACCGGGTTTCAGCTGGTCAACCGCTCGGTCTCGGGTTTGATGGACGCATCGCTCCCCGCAAAGGAATTGAACTTGATTCAGGAAGTGATGGCAAAATATCGCGGCAGGCGCGTCGCGTTCCACGCTTTGCGCACGCGCCAGGCCGCGGCACGGCAGTTCGTCTCGGTGCACATGCTCGTCCCCGGCAAAATGACGGTGCACGATGCCCATCACATTGCAGAGGATTTCGAACGCGATATTCGCGCCGCGCTGGGCGGTGTGGTGACCGTCTTCACACACCTCGAGCCCGCGGAAGACGAGCTCTCGATGGAAGACATAAATCTGGATCGTTGAAACAATGGACACCCCCCATGCAGCCATTTATTCTCGATAGTCTGATCGCCGGAATCCTCGCCAGTTTCGCCTGCGGGCTGGGAGCCTTGCCGCTGGCATTCAAAGGCATCGACCTCCAAAAGCAGACCGGCATCGCCTATTCTGCCGCGGGCGGACTCATGTTCGCTGCCTCCGTCTACAACCTGATCCTGCCGGGCTTGACGATCACCTCCGCGTCGATTCACCTTGCCGATGCCCTGCCGGTTGTCTTTGGCATCCTGCTGGGGGCGGGGTTCCTGTCTCAGGTGGATCATTACCTTTCCCATGACCGTCTCGAACAGGCGAGTTGGAAGAGGTATGGCAACAAGGCGCAGCTGCTTATTTTCATCGCCATGGCGGTGCACAGCATCCCGGAGGGCGTTGCAGTCGGTGTTGGGTATTCCTCTGGAGCGGTGTACTCGAACAACCTCGGTGATTACATCGCCCTTGCCATCGCACTCCATAATATTCCCGAAGGACTTGCCGTGGCTGTGCCGATGCGAGCGGCAGGCGCATCGATCTGGAGGTGTTATTGGGCAGCGTTCCTCACCAGCCTGCCGCAGCCGATCGCGGCCGTGCCCGCCGCGTATGTCTCGTGGTTGTTCCAGCCGATTATGCCCATTCTGATGGGATTTGCCGCCGGGGCGATGATCTTCCTCGTGATCCTTGAATTGATTCCCGAAGCCCTGAACACCTCCTCCCCCATCAAAGTGGCATGGGCGTTCTCGATTGGATTTTGCGCGATGATCTTGATCCAGGTGCTTTTATAAAACAGGTTTCAATCACCACCTTGTGTTAAACTACGGGCGGAATCATCATGGCAGTTGCACCGGCAGACCGCATCTACTTCCCGAACCTCAATGGATTGAGGTTTATCGCCGCCCTGCTGGTGATCGTTCATCACATCGAACAGCTCAAGTACATTTATGGGCTGCCGAACAATTTTTCATCCTCATTCGTGCAGATCATCGGTGAACTGGGTGTGATCCTCTTCTTCGTGCTGAGCGGATTTCTAATCACGTATCTCCTGCTTGAGGAGGAAAAACGGACAAAAACGATCGCCGTGAAGAATTTCTATCTGCGGCGCGTCCTGCGCATCTGGCCCCTGTATTTTTTGATCGTCATCGCCGCATTATTCATCCTGCCGAACATCCCTCTATTCGTCCTCCCCGAATACGGCAGGGAAGTCGTTTACGAAGACCTGCCCGCCAAGATATTGCTGTACGTGTTCTTCCTCCCAAACCTGGTTTCACCACTGTTCGGCGTTGTGCCCTACGCGTCGCTGACCTGGTCGATCGGCACGGAGGAACAGTTTTACCTGATCTGGCCTCCCATTCTGAAGTTCGTCAAAAAATACCGGATCGCGCTGATGTTCCTGATCCTCGCCGGCTATTTACTCTTCGCCCGCGCCTTGTTCTCGAGCCGCACCGATTTTATCCCTTTCAAGTATGAACTCAACGCCTTCTGGCAGACGTTCAACATCGCCAGCATGGCAATCGGCGGATTCTTCGCGCTGCTGTTACATTCAAAAAACCCGGCATTGAAACTTTTCCTGAACAAATATCTGTTTTACATCGTGCTGGGGTTCACATCCTGGCTTCTGTACCGGGGCATTTACTTCCCGCACATCACCGTGAGCGATATGCCCTTCCCCTATCTCTACAAGGAGTTCTATTCGTTTTGGTTCGGGATCATCATCCTCAACTTCGCGGCAAACAAGGATATCCTCCTCAGCCTGGAGGCGAAGCCGCTCAGGTATCTCGGCAAAATTTCGTATGGACTCTACATGTACCACAGCATCGCCATCGTCTTTGCGCTTCAGACCATCCAATGGCTGGGCGCACCATCGAACGCGTTGATCTACACCCTCAGCCTGATCCTGACCATCCTCCTCGCGGGGATTTCATACAAATATTTTGAGTCCTACTTCCTGAATCTAAAAACCAACTTCACGAGCGTCAATAGCGGAGATAGCTCGCCTGTGGTTTCAGATCAGCAGCAGACCCCTGGGTTTCAATCCCGCGAGGGATGACATTATTGTAGAACATCGTTGACAGCAATCAAGATCCCGAAGGGATGGCACGATTCTTTCTCTCTTACACCTCTTCGGGGTTCCAATCTGCTTCGTTCATAATCTCCAATCATTTGACCCCTTCGGGATCTTTCTGAAAACTGAATAAGAAGGAGCACAACATGCCCAATCGTTTTGACATCTTCATCAAGAACGCAAGACTTCGCCGGGAAGAAACCCTAAAAGACATCGGCATTTCGGGTGGAAAAATCACTGCCATCGGTGAAAACCTGTCGGGCGATGGGAAGACGATCATCAACGCGGAGGGAAATCTCGTCACCGAGTCATTTGTTAATCCACATCTTCACCTATGCAAGGTCTACACCCTGCAAATGATGGACGAGGAGGCGCTCATCGCATATCAAGGCGAGGGGATGGGAAAAGCCATGAACGCGATCGAGTTGGCAGCCCGCGTCAAGGAAAAATATGACGAAGCGTGGATCATCGAAAACGTCCGCAGGGCTGTGGCGCAAGCTGCCTTGTACGGCAACACACACATCCGCGCCTTCGCCGACGTGGACAGCAAAGCGCGGCTCGAAGGAGTCAAAGCATTGATCCGCGCGCGGGATGAATTCAAAGGGATCGTAGAAATTCAAGTAGTTGCCTTCGCCCAGGACGGTTGGGTGCGCGAACCCGGCACGGACAAGTTGATGCGCGAGGCAATGGAACTTGGCGCAGACGTCGTCGGCGGTATTCCGTGGATCGAATTTACCGACGCCGACATCCAAACACACGTGAAAGCCATCTTCGATCTCGCGGTGGAATTTAACAAAGATGTCTCGATGCTCGTGGACGATGCTGGCGACCCGGGATTGCGCTCACTGGAATTGATGGCAGTTGAAGCGATTAAACGCGGCTGGCACGGACGCGCCCTCGCACATCATGCCCGCGCGATGGCGCTCTACCCGACACCCTACTTTCAAAAAGTTGCCGCTCTGTTGAAACAGGCAAACATGACCGTCGTCACCGATCCGCATACAGGTCCGCTTCATGCGCGGGTGAAGGAGTTGCTGGCAGAGGGCACGTCGGTCTGTCTGGGGCAGGACGACATCTCGGACGCGTATTATCCCTTCGGCCGGAACAATATGCTGGAAGTTGCCTTCCTAGCTGCGCACTTGTTATGGATGACTACGCGCCAGGAAATGGAAACACTTTACGATATGATCACGGTCAATGCGGCGCGGGCGATGAATGTCAAAGATCATGAGTTGAAAGTCGGGGCAAACGCAAATCTGGTCTTGTTGAACCAGCCCGATGTGCTCGAAGCTCTGCGCGAACACGCCACACCGCGGTTTGTAATCAGCCATGGAAAGGTGGTCAATCAGGCAAAAATCGAATCCATTGCCCGGGATGGCAATTTGTAACCAGACATCGGATTTCTTACAAAACTGCTTGTATTTGTCCATTTTTCGACGTATAATGGATTCAGCCTAATTCACTCCCCAAAGCAACATTCAATACAATACATCACCGCTTCATGGGCTTGCCGGTTTTTTGCGCGAAAGGAGCTAAACCATGAGCAGAAAAATATATGTCCGGCCGTTAAGCAAAGGATTACATCTGCTTTTCGTTGCCATGCTAATCGCCGGGCTGGCCGCCAGTGTGAAACCGACTACTTATGCCAGCGCTCAAGATTCTGTGCCGATCACCCTCACAATCTGGCGCGTGATCGAGTTCGAGAATCAGGATGCGGGCGAAGATACGGAGTCTGGACGCGGTGACTACTGCGCCACAGTAGGTTTCTCGGGTAGTGGTGGGGGTGTAGAATTTACCTGTCCACA
>DATKAU010000230.1:0-6780 GCA_035514655.1 Anaerolineales bacterium | reverse complement strand
ACAGATCGTTCACCCTTTTCATCGCCTCTGCGGGTGAGACACTTTCAATCACGGCGGCGCGTACCAACGTCCGCGTGAGAGCCATGAAGAGGGCGGCAGGGACTCCCTTGTCCGCGACGTCCGCAATGAAAAGTCCGAGTTTTCCATCCGGGAGTTCGAATACATCATAGAAATCACCACCCACCTGACGTGCTGTCTTCCAACGTGCGGCAAATTCCCAGCCCTCCACCTGCGGCAGGGATTCGGGGATAAACGTCTTCTGAATCTGACGCGCCATTTGCACCTCGGTCTCGAGGCGTTCGCGCACTACCATCTCCTTTTGCAGGAGATCGTTTTGAATTGCAAGCGCGGCTTGCTGGGCGATGCCGGTAATGATCTCCAACCGGCGCGAACGGAAGCGCAGCCCTCCCGATGCCTCCTCGATCAACATGACGCCATACAACGCCTCCCTCACCGCGATGGGCACGGCGAACAACAAGGCATGAGGATTTCCCAAATCGGTCGCTAGTGAAGGGTCAGCGGCAAGCCAGCCGTTCAAACCGCGCGGCTCATCAATCACGCAGGCCTTCAAACCCGAAACGTCGCGGCACGAATCGAGGAAGGCAAATTCTCCCGCAGAAAAGGAACGGCTCCAAAACTGCGCATCATCCTCCTCGCTAAAGCCGTATCCCTGCGAGGGGATAAAGCGTGCCAACGAGTCATCCCATTGATACAGCGCGGCGCGCTCCACACCCACAAGGATCGGCATGATGCGGATGATCGTGCCGAGGATCTCGTCGAGATCATTCAGGCTGACAATCGCCTGCGCGACCTGCAACAACGCCGCCGAGGCGTACGCCTGTTCCTGCGCGATGTCGTACAAGCGCGTGTTCTCGATGGTAACCGCGGCATAGCTGGCGAAAGTGGTCGCCATCGTCTGCGCTTCCGAGCCGTACCTGCCCGGCGTATGATGTGCCAGTGTGATGACTCCGAAAGGTTGATCGCCCACGCGCAGCGGAACAGCCAAAGCGGAGTAATTCTGATCGAATCCCGCGGCAATGCCCGTTACCCAGACCGGGTCAGTTGGTTTGCGTACCTGCGCCCCCTCCGAATTAATGACCTGCATCAAGGCGTCGTATGACTCCTGCGATCCGTACAACGCCTGTTCGAGCACATCCTCGTCGCAGTTATGGCTGGCAGCAAGATACAACTCATCCTCCTCGAGCAGCCAGATCGCGGAGATATCCACAGGCAGGTTGCGATCCAGTTCCAAAAGGATCGCCTCGAGTACATCGTTCACGTCCGCATCTGCGGAGATCAAGCCCGCCACTTCACGCAGACCATCCACCACCTGGCGCCGCCACTGTTCCGAACGGTATAGCGCGGCGTTGTGGATCGCAATGGCGATGTTATCCGCCACCGCCTCGAACATGAAGTGCTCGCCGGCAGTGAACGCGTTGATCTTGTCCGATTGAATATCGAGCAAGCCCACCACTCCGCCGTCGTACAGGAGCGGCACACACAGTTCCGAGCGTGTGTTCACCGGCGGGAGGGGCGACGGGCGATAGCGTTTGTCCTTCCGCACATCGTTTACCAGTACCGTCCTGCCTTCGCGCGCCACCAGGGGAATGATCCCCTCGGGATCGTCGAGCGAAAGAGTGTATCCCTCCAGGCCCATACTGCGCTCCCCGCTCCCCGCGCGAAATTCGATGATGCGCCTGTTAGGATGCACCGTGAACAGATTCACGTGCGGGAACCGGAATTGATTGTGGATCAACGCGGCGACATTGTTCATCAGCGCGTTCAATTCAAGCGTGGAACTTACCGTTTTACTCACATCCGCGATCAAGATCAACTGATCGGAATGACGACGCAGATCGTTGTATAGTTTCGCGCCGTCCACAGCGCGGGCGATCGTATCTGCGAGGGCTGCCAATACCAGCAGGTCGTTTGGGTGGAACGCGTCTGGCTGGTCGCTTTGCACATCGAGCACCCCCAGCACGCGGTCTTCGATCTTCAGCGGGAGGACCACCTCGGATCTCGTTTCAGGCAGGGCATCGATAAAACGGTAACGCGGATCCTTGAGCACATCCGGGACGACGATCCGCTCCCCCTCCGCCGCAGCCTGCCCAATCAACCCCTGGCCGATCTCCACCTCGAGGGCGACTTTCGCCGTGCGTTTGCCCTTGCGCGGCGCAGCCATCGCGCTGGCGCGGAACCGCATCGCCGTGGAGCGTTCGCGCAAGGTGAAGATCGCCACGTAGTAATATTGAAACGTGCCCTGGATTAAATCCGTCACACGCTTCGCCAGTTCATCGAGATCGAGCACGTTGGCGATCTGGGCACTGACCTCGCGCACCAGGTTCAACTGATCGAGCCGGAACCGTTCCACCGCTACGCGATGCGATGCAACCAGGCTCACCGCCGCGACACCGGCGATGCCTTCGAGCAGGCTGAGTTCGTCCTTTTTGAAATCGGGTCCGTTGCCGCGCGTGATGAGGAGCGCTCCGAGCGTCCTCCCTTGATCGATGAGCGGGATCCCGGCCCGGGCGGAGCGCGAGGCGCCTTTTTTCTTCAGTCCCTTTTTTTGTTTTATGGTCAGGCCGCGGGCTTTGAGCACGCGCGACATCGTCTGCGAGGCGGGCTCCCGCGAAAACAACGGGGGTTCCACAGCATTAGGCAGACGCAGTAACTTTTCGTCCAGCCAGACCTCGGCTTCCGCCCCAAGCAGGCGCGCCGCGATCGAGGTGATGCTGTCGCGCTGCGCGGCAAGGGATGGTGCGCTGAGGAGTTGCTCTCCCAACCGGGCAAGTTCGCGCCAATCGGAAGACGAGGCGCTCATGAACCTATGCCTTTCGTTTGATCAATGTGAGGGTGTTGCTGTTGCCGGGGCCAGCGTGATAATGGACTTCGTCCATCAGCTTGCGCATGAGGAAAATCCCGAGCCCCCCGATCTTCCGCTCCGATAAATCGGCGTCCAGGTCGGGGTCGGGTACTTCCGATGGATCGAAGGGCTCGCCGTGATCGACGAGGGTCACATGGATCGAATCCCCGTTTTTCACACCACAGGATATCTCCAGCAGGCCCGTCGTCACCCCTTCATAGGCATGCTCGATGATATTGGAAGCCGCCTCGTCGGTGGCAAGCTGGATGTTGTACACATCCCGATCTGCAAACCCGGCGTCCCGGGCGATGGCGCCGACAAAATCCCGAATTTCATCGAGAAATTCGAACTTCGCGGCAAACTGAACTGTATGCATCGAATAAATGAAATGCCGCCTCAGCAAGTGATGGCTGTGGCGGCATCCTTCTCTTGGTGTATTCTCTCTTCAGTCCGGGGAAGGTGCCCTAGAAAAATCCAACAGCGTGAAGCGGATCATCGAAGGTCTTGAATAATTCAGTGAACCCAGCCAGCTCCAGCGCTTCACGAATTCGATCCGGCACCGATGCGAGAACAACCTCGCCGCGGTTGTATTTTTTCGAGTTGCGCTGTGCTGCAAGCAGGGCGCGAAACCCGGCACTGGACATATACTCCAACTCGCTCATATCTATCACGAGTTTATGCTTGCCGTTATGATTGGCGCTTTCCAGCGCCTGTGCGAGTTGGGGAGCCGTGGCGCTATCCACCCGCCCCTTGACCTTGATCATGTCGCAGTGTTTGAATTCCTGAGTCGAGATCTCCATGGTACATCCTCCGGGGTGAAAGTACGGTGCTGATGGACGGCATTATATCACGAGAACCATCGCCGCCAAATTTCGGGAATGGCTAATTGGGTGTGTTAAGCCTCAGAGATCACACCGTTCGTGCCGCGAACAACGGCGGCACGTGATTTGCCAAGCAAATCATGCGAGACGGCAGAGATTTCAGAGTTTTTTCTCAATGGGCTCGGTGTTCTACCCTGCGGGCACACGTCAATGGCTAAGGTTCTTTTTCACGCCTCTTATTGGACTTAAGAAACGCTCTCTAATGGCCTTGGGAAATTCCGGTGATCCGGATATTTCACATCAGCCCGTCAAACTTCCCACAATGTTGTTAACAGATTTTCTCAATCGGTAAAATCCGATTAGAATTGTCCAATGGCAGATCAAGGAGTCGATTATGATCGGTGAGCCCATCCTCGTCATGCTTGTGGAAGACAATGTGGATCATGCCGAGCTGGTGATTCGAACACTGGAAGAACACCGCATCGCCAACAAGGTGCGCCACTTCCTCGATGGGCAGTCTGCCCTTGATTATCTCTTCCATCGGGGCGACTACACTGAGCAACAAAACAATCCCCGTCCGCATGTCATTTTGCTCGATTTACGCCTCCCCCGCGTGGACGGTATAGACGTGTTGAAGTCCATCAAAGAGGACTCTGATCATAAAACCATCCCGGTCGTCGTGCTTACCACCTCGGAAGCCGAAAAGGATGTGGCACGGGCGTATTACAACCACGCCAACAGCTATCTGGTTAAACCGGTCGGCTTCGAGGAATTCAAGAAATTAATGGATGATCTCGGCTTTTACTGGCTGGGATGGAACACACATCCCGAAATCAAAGAGTGAAGAAACCGCTCACTGCCATTCTTTTCCTTTTCCGCCCGGCGCATTGAATTCCCATGATGGATGAATCCATCCATATTCTTTTATCCCGTTGTTTGCGCGTTTCTTCGCCGTGATGGACGTCTGGGATGCACTATCGAGCGATCGCCCCTACCGGAAACGCCTGCCGCCCCGGGAAGTGATCAAATATATCGAGGAAAATGTTGGCAACTTTTCGACCCCGAGATTGTAAAGGTATTCCTCCCATTGATTCGCACAAAATAAGACAGCGCCACATGAGGCGCTGTCTTTTCAGGTGGAGCAGGCTATTCGACACTGACCAACACCGCCCGAACCAACACACGTTTCTTATATGAGTTTGTTGCAGGATTAAACTCCCTGCAGGTAATCAACGTAAGCCACGATAATTCTTCATGTTTGAATGCAGACGAGTCTGTGGGCAGGACAATCGAGTTCGAGCGTATCTCGAAAATATACTTCTGCCCGCCCGTGTGGATAATCACTTGATCTCCGTACTTCAGCGTTCCCATATTCATAAAGGGACCGGGTGACCCGCTTGCAGAATAAACATGACCTGTGAGGACGCTGTTCCCGCTCCAGGATGGGAAGGCGCTTCCTTCCAACCATCCGGCTTGATTCCCCAGCCATGAGACATCCCACCCCCCATTTTTGAACGGCACGCCTACGATGGGCATCCGCACGCCGAGGCGCGGGATCTCAAGAATCACAGCCGTGGAGGCATACTGCAGCTCCTCAGGCTTGGAGGCAAGGATCGTTTCGCGGCCCGGCGCAAACCCGGTAGCCGGGAGAGTCAGCGCCGAAGCAGGTCCGATCCCCAGGGTGATGGTCACACTGTCGTTGTCGTTCAACAGATTATTTGTCGCCGCAGTGGTTGTCAGCCCGGCGTTATTCACAACCGGCGGGTTACCGAGGCTGTTCACGGTGGTGACGATCTGAATGGTGATCACATGGGTCACTTCGAGCGTTCCGATATTCACCGTTATAGTATAGGGGGAGGGTCCAACGCCGATGGCAGGGGTAACATTTACCACAGGCACGAGGACGGGTCCTGCGACCGTCACATTCACAGCCGTCACATCAAACATGGCAGGCAGGGTGTCTGTGACGACAACATTCGGCGCTGCCAGGTTGCCCTGGTTGGTGACCGTGATGGTGAATGTGACCGTATCTCCCACCGAAGCTTGAGAAACATTTGCCGTCTTTGCCAGCGCAGGATCGACAAATCCCGGCGCGGCTGCAGCTCCTGTATCCTGAACTGTTGAGCCATCAGGCGAATCACCGGAGCCAACCACCGTATTGACATAGAAATCCTCGTCGCCGCCGGTATCCACATCCACAATCAGAGAGAGCGAGCCGGTAGCGCCGGCTGCAAGCGAGTCGGTTCCATCGAGCAGATCGATGTCACTGTTCCCATTGAAACCGGGATTGATCGTGAAGTCCGCGCTGGTTAGGGTGAACATAGCGAAGGTTACTGCACCGGGGAACGCCGCGACAAGATCATCCGTCACTTGAAGGTTGCTCAGAGTCACATTGCCCGTATTTTGAATTGTAATTGTGTATGTCAGCCGTACTTCGTCAGGGCTGTTAAAGGTGGCGCTGTTGAGCGCCTTGGTTACGTCGATCGCCGGGGCAAGGGGAAGGGTTTCCTCATTTGAATCCGAATCCGGCCCCGTTTCGTTGCTGGTCACCGAGGCGGTGTTATCGATATCGCCGTCCCCGCCGCCGTTTGTATCGAGATCATTTTGGGTCAACGTAAAACTGCCCGTACAGGTGAGGGTTGTTGCGACGTTAACGGTCAAACCCGTGGTGGTGAAGGGTGCGCCCGGCGTACCATCACAATCGAGATTCGCCAGCATGGCATCGCTGACCGTCACTCCGGTCAAAACCGTGTTACCGATATTTTGCACACTGACGGTGTAGTTGATTACATCCCCCGCGTCGGCGCGGCCATTGGGTGCAACCACAGTCAGATCGATGACCCCATCCTTGACCACATTCATTGCGGGATTTACCAGGACATTCCCTGTGTAGCTTGCACCATCGCTGTCTTGTGGAGTTTCATTTGTGATTGCCGTGGCGGTGTTATTGTTTGTGCCGGCGAGTGCAGACAGGGAACAGGTGTATTGCCACTCCTCTCCAACTTCGAAAGTGTTATCACCATCGCCGGTTAAATCGCTTCCACGAGTAAGTGTACATCCTGCCATACCATCGTCCACGATCAAGCCTGTGAGAGT
>DATKAU010000229.1:0-7442 GCA_035514655.1 Anaerolineales bacterium | reverse complement strand
CCGAGCCCGATATTTTATGGTGGGTGGGCTGCGCTCCCGCCACCGACGCGCGCGCACAGAAGACCGCACAGGCGTTTGCCAAAATCCTGAACGCGGCAGGTGTGAACTTTGCGGTGCTGGGCAGGAATGAATCCTGCACCGGTGATTCCGCGCGGCGCGCGGGTCGCGAGGATATCTTCTTCGCGCTGGCTTCACAGAATGTCGAAATCCTCAACGAGGTCAAGCCCAAACGGATCGTCACCACCTGCCCACACTGCCTGCACACGATCAAGAACGAGTACCCCGCCTTTGGCGGCAACTACGAGATCGTGCATCACACACAGTTCATCAACGAACTGGTCGGCGCGGGGAAAATCAGCATGGAAGTGGACAAGGAACAGTTCACGGTGACCTTTCACGATCCTTGCGATCTCGGGAGGCACAACAAGATCACGGATGCGCCGCGCGAGGCATTGCAGTCCGCGGGCGCGCTGACAATTGAGATGCCGCGCAATTCCGCCAAATCATTCTGTTGCGGCGCGGGCGGCGCACAAATGTGGAAGGAGGAGGAACCGGGTTCGGCACGCGTGAACGCCACGCGGTTTGCAGAAGCAAAAGGAACCGCCGCGTCCACGCTCGCGGTTGGATGTCCGTTCTGCATGACGATGATGAGCGACGCGTCAAGGGCGGATGGCGGGGAGATGCAAGTGAAGGATGTGGCAGAACTTGTCGTTGAACGGATGAAATAAGCGACAGGTGTTACTCAGGTACAGGATGCCCACATATCTCAAAAGAGATGGCTATTTATTGGTGGAGGTCAGCGAGCCGTATACCCTGGATCTCTTTCTGTCCACCATTCACGAAGAAGCGAATCGCTGCAACCAGGATGGACTGCGCAAGGTTTTGATAGACTTCAGCCAGGTGAATGGCGACCCAGGTATCATGGACAGATATACTCTGGGCATTGAAATCGCACAGTCCTGGAAGCATACGATTCAAGGCGCCGGCGTTGCCCGGAGAGAGTCCATCAACCTCGTGATGGAAAAAGTCGCGGTCAATCGCGGGGCAAACGTGAAGGCATTTCGCCAACGAAAGGATGCCCTGAAATGGCTTGGCATGGATCCAGCCAATGAGCAGACTCAAGCATGAACATACCTGACTTCAAATCCAAGTTTGGGCGCGTTGCCATGCAACGAGTCAAAAAAGAATACTTCATCTGGCTGACGACTGTGGACTCGAGTGGTACACCTCAGCCGAGGCCCGTTTGGTTTGTCTGGGAAGATGACTCATTCCTGATTTACAGCCAGGCAAAAGCACACAAGTTAAAGCACATCCAAAGAAACCCGCAGGTCTCGCTGCATTTCAACAGCACAGACAACAAGGGCGAATCGCGGGTCGTAGTCATTACAGGCAAAGCACGTATCGATGCACAATGCCCGCCCGCCCATAAACATCGCGCCTATTTGCGGAAGTATAAGGATGGAATCAGGCGATTAGGCGCCGCACCGGAACAGTTCAGCGCGGAATATTCCATTGCCATTCGAATCACACCGGCAAAACTGCGCGGTTGGGAGTAAAATAATTGTTCCAAACAAGAGGAGGCTGAAATGAAGGACACGGTAAAAACACTGCACCCGGAAAAAAAGCAGGGCGTCAACATCAGCAGGGACAAATATGAAATCATTCGCAAGAACATCATGAGCGTATTGCGTGCCAACAAGGAAATGACCTTTATGAAACTTTCCCGCGCAGTGGAGAAGGAAGTGCGCGGCAAGTTCGACGGCTCGGTGATGTGGTATGTCACCACGGTGAAGCTCGATCTCGAGGCGCGGGGTGAGGTCAAGCGTGTGCCCAACTCGAGACCGCAGCTCGTGCGGCTGGCAAAGTAACAGGTCGTATGTCTGAAACACATTCATTCGACGCGGGAGCCGCGCACAAACATTTTTCAACCGAAAATTTCAACAAAACCTGGGACTACATCGAACAATACAACAGGTCGCCGGAGGACGACATGGCTATGCTTCATACTGCCATCGCTTCCCTGTGGCATTGGTCCCAGCGCGAGGATGCCACGCCTGAAAACCTGTCGGTGGGATACTGGCAGGTCTCACGCGTCTACAACCTGATCAAGCAGCCAAACAACGCGCGGAGGTACGGCTTGCACGCGCTGAAACATGCCAAAGATCTCGGCGCATTTTTGAAAGGATATGCCTACGAGACACTGGCACGCGCCGAAATGGGATCGGGCAACCGCGTGGCGATGTATTACTACCTTGATAAAGCCCGTGAAGTGGCGGAGCAGATCACCGACGAGGAGGATCGACGGTTGCTCCTCAAGGACCTGGAATCGATAAAATAAAGGAACGCGATCCTGCACAAGGGATATCCGGAAATTTTGCAGGCTGTCGTATATTTCGCCGACTCCACATCGAGAAACACAGTGCATGAAAATCCGTCTGTTTTGTTTCCTTCTCGCCGCCACATTGCTGGCGGCTTGTTCTGCCCGCTCCGCGGAACCGACACCCACCCTCACGCCCTTCGAACAACTTGGGCAATCGGTTTAAATACTAGTCCTCTTGCATAAGTGAGTCTAGCTCAGCCACAGAGCCCACTGAGACCTTTGAGAAAAAACTCGTTTTCTCTGTGTTCTCTGTGGCGAAGCGACTTTTGCAAGAGGTTAACTGCGCTGCGCACAATGCCATGTACTTGTCCCCGACACGATTGTGCTCGGTCCGTCGCTGGCAGGAATTGCCACCCGGGCTGGTTCGCGCATACCAGGATATGACGCACAGGAATACATTGAAACGTCGATCCTTTCCCCGCAGGAATTCCTCGTCGAAGGGTTTCCCGACACTATGCCCACCAACTTTGCTAAAGAATTGACCAGTGAAGAATTCGAAGCCGTCGTCGCATTTTTGATGACGTTGAGGTAATTTAAACCCAATTCGCCAAAGAGTACCAGAAGCTCCCCCCTTATACAACTTGTATTGGAAATTGGTGAATTTCGTCGTGAGTCTGGTGGATAACCTCTGAGGATCCGGGAAGCAGAGACCGGGCTTTCGAAGCCCGGTCTCTTTTTGTTTATAATCCCGCCCAGGAGACATGCCATGCACCGCCTTGCAGCAGTAAATTCAATGGAAGAAATTTTCCCCGATTACAGGAAATCTCCTGTGGGACGATTGCTCGAGTATCACAACCTCGCCCGCGATTATGAGGCGTACACCCAGGCAGAGCTGCTCATCGGCATGTGCATGGATAACCGCAAGCACCTGCACATCCCGGATAATTTTGCCTACATCATCCGCGCGGGAGGGGCAAATTTACGTTATAGCGAGTTCAAGGTCTCGTATGCGATTGCCGTGGGCGGTGTGAATAGCATCGCGCTGATCGGGCACGACCAATGCGGGATGGTCAATCTTGCGGCGCGGCGCGATCTTTTCGTGAGAGGGTTGACGGAAAACGCAGGCTGGGAACCGGATCGGGCGGAGGAGCACTTCCAGCAATTTGCCCCCTTGTTCGAAATCGGAAACGAAATCGATTTCGTTGTGAGCGAGTCACAGCGCCTGGGATTAATATACCCAAAAATACAGGTTGCCCCCCTGCTATATAAAGTAGAGGACAACCTGCTTTATCAAATCAGGGAATAAATCAGACAGCGGCACGCGCCGTCTTCAACGCGGAGCGGATCATCAAAAATTCGGTGACGTTTTCCGCGGTAATAATGCCCACCAATTGCCCAGCATGTGTGACAGGCAGAGTCTTCGAATTAGCTTCCTGCAGGCGCATCAATGCCAGTTCGATCATTTCATGTGAATCCACTTCAGGGAGATCGCGGCGAATAAAATCCATCACCATGGCGGACTGTCCATGCTGGGTGAGCGCCTTCATAAACGAGTCGCGATCCAGGATGCCTGCAACCCGCCCGGTTGCATCCACCACGGGGAAGTCATGTTGTGAACCGGCGAGCACCAACGCCACCACCTGGGCGAGTTTATCGTCGGGCGAAAGCGTCTTGAAATCGGTGAGCATGGCGCGCGTGACGGGGATACCGCTGATCGAATTCCTCATCTGGACCATGCCGGCTTCCTGCGAGGCGCCGATCCACACGAAGAAGGCGATGAACACCAGGAACGGATTGCTGAACAAGCCGATGAAGCCGAGCAGGAACGCAAACCCCTGACCGATGTTCGCGGCAATCTGCGTCGCGCGGACGTATTCCAGGCGCATGGCAAGCAAAGCCCGGAGCACGCGTCCGCCGTCCATGGGGAAGGCGGGGATCAGGTTGAACAACACCAGATAGATATTCACCGCCATCAACCGCGCGAGGAAACTGCCCGAGGCGATGGTCAACTCGTTAATCGGGACCAGGCTCCGGCTGAAGAAGAGATACGCAAACAGTCCGGCGGCGATCACCACGTTTACAGCAGGCCCCATCAACGCAACCCACAGCTCCTCCACGGGGCGGTCCGGCATGCGTTCGAGCCGGGCGACTCCGCCGATCGGGTATAGGGTGATGTCGCGGGTTTTGATCCCATATTTTCGCGCGGTGAGCGCGTGACCGTATTCATGCAGGATCACGCAAAGGAAGAGGGCAAGGATGAATAGCACCCCGTTCATCACTTCAGCAAGACTGCGGTGCTCAAGCCAGTGACTATAACCCACCCAGCCAATCAATAAAACAAAGGTGGCATGGATGTATACATCGATGCCCAGAAAGCGACCCAGTTTCCACTGCCATTTCATGGTTTGCTCCTTGAATTGGTGGAATTCTATCTGCCGCCTGTTAGAGGAATATAGTAATTTTCTTAAGGCGGGATAAAAAACGGGCGATGAATTCTCATCACCCAGTTCCGGTCTACTTGATCAGCCCAAATTTCTTCCCGGCTTCGCCGATCACATCCATGGCGCGTTCGATCTCACTCGGCTCGTGCGCGGCGGTGACGGTGGCACGCAGGCGGGCGAGACCCTCGGGCACCGCAGGAGAAACGACCGGGAGCACAAACACATCGTTGTGTTGGGCTTCACGCGTCATGACGAAGGCAACTTCGTCCGCACCGCACAACACCGGCACGATCGCGGTCTCGGTGAGCATGGTATCGAAGCCCATGCCTTTGAGTCCGCCGATGAATTGTTTGGTGTTCTGGTTCAGGCGTTCGATACGCCACGGCTCGTCGAGGATCACCTTGAAGGCTTCATTCGCCGCCGCGGCTTGCGCGGGCGGAAGCGCCGCGGAGAAGATGTACGCGCGGCTGGCATGACGCAAATAGGTGATGATCTCCTCTTTTGCCGCCACATACCCACCCACCGACGGGATGGTCTTGCTCAAGGTGCCCATCTTGATGTCGATCACGTTGCCCAGGCCGAAATGCTCCTCGATGCCGGTGCCTTTCTCGCCGAGTACACCGATGGAATGCGCTTCGTCGATCATCAGCCAGGCGTTGTATTTTTTACATAACTCGAGCACTGTGGGGAGATCGATAATGTCGCCATCCATCGAAAAGACCGAATCGGCGATGACAAGTTTGGCGACATCGGTAGGGGCGTTTCGGAGCAAGCCTTCGAGATGTGCCATGTCATTGTGCCTGAAGCGACGGAACTCTGCACCAGACATCAAACAGCCATCCACAATGGAGGCATGGTTGAGTTTGTCGGAGAACACGTAATCGCCGCGCCCCATCAATGTGGAGATCACCGTCAGGTTCGTGGAATACCCTGATGAATAGGTGATGGCGGCTTCGGTGTGTTTGAAGTTTGCGATGGTCTCTTCCAGTTCGGTGTGGATCGTCAGGGTGCCAGCCAGCGAACGAACGCCGTTCGTCCCGGTACCGAACTTATCCACCGCCTTCCTGGCAGCTTCATTAATACGCGGATGATTGATCAGACCCAGATAGCTGTAAGAGGCATACATCCCCATTTCGCGGCCTCGCACCAGAACTTTTGCGTCGCCGCGCAGTTCCTCGACCGGCTGGTTGTAAAAATAAAAATCATTGGCTTTCCCAATCGCCACGCGCTCAACGAGTGCCTTAATTCGCTGTGCCACGGCATCGTTGGTGTGTTGTAAGTCCATGCAGGCCTCCAAAAAAATGATTGGCGAAAGTGTAGCAGAGGGACGACGTTCTGTCTAGTTGGAACGGGCAAGGCGGGTTTTTACGGCAATGCGGCTACATGAGACCGCCGATATCCAGCCGCACAGGTATCCCGGCGCGCGCCGATTCGATCAATGCCGTGATGACGCCAACATTGGCGCGGCTGTCGTTCAAGGAGATCCGCGGATCGTGCCCCAGCAGGATGGCATCCGCCATATCCTCCACCTCCCCGATGTACAACTCCTGACCTTTGATTTTTATGGTTTCCGTATTCATGCCGCGGGTGAGGTATATCTTTTCGTCGATCTCCGGTTTGAATGGTCTCGGGATGTTCAACGTGCCCTCGGTCCCGACAATTTCGACGAAGGAATGCTCCGGGATGGCAAAACTGCTGTCAAACTGCGCGTGGATGCCGCGATCGAATCGCATCTGCCCGACGAAGGTCTCATCGATTCCCGTCTCACCCGTCACCTGCCAGCCAAAGACCTCCACCGGCTCCTCCCCGACAACGGCGCGCGCGAAACTGATCGGGTAACAACCCACATCCCAGATGCTCCCGCCGCCCCATTCGGGATTCAAACGCACGTCACCCTCGCGGGTGAGGACAAAGCTGAACGATCCGCGGATGATTTTCAACATCCCCAATGAGCCCCCGCGCACAAGCTCCTGCACCTTCAACATCTGCGGGTGATGACGGTACATGAACGCTTCGGCAACAACCCGCCCATGCTTGCGCGCCGCGGCGTGGATCGCGTCCACCTCGTCCACGCTCAGGGCGAGGGGCTTTTCACACAACACGTGCTTGCCCACCTCCACGGCCTTGATCGTCCATTCGGCATGCAGGTGATTCGGGAGCGGGTTGTAAATCACATCGATGTCGGGGTCGACAAGCAGGGCTTCATACGAGCCATACGCGCGTGGAATCTTTTGCTCCATTGCATAGGCATCTGCCGTTTCCTGCGAGCGAGAGGCGACCGCCAGCAGTTCGTTCCGCTTTGAGACTTGCAACGGCTGAATCAAGGCGCGGTTGATGCGCGCCGTGGAGAGAATCCCCCAGTTGAGAATTTTGGACATAATAAACCGCCTCTCAATGAAAATAATCCCAAAGGGATGGTAGGAATTTAGCGATTGGAGCATCATACTCCAAATCCCGAAGGGATGACATATAATATGACACCTCTTCGGGGTTCGGCGTAAGACCATCTCAAAACTAGAATCTTTTTACCCCTTTGGGGTTTGTCAAGCCGGAGTATTTATACTATGACAAAAGGTACACCCCCGCCTCTCCGCCTCGACGATGGCTTGATCGCTGGACCAGAAGAAGTTGCCCGTCCCGATCGTTTCGACCAACCCGCCGCGCGTCATCATGTCATACGC
>DATKAU010000228.1:0-8910 GCA_035514655.1 Anaerolineales bacterium | reverse complement strand
AGTTTTCCTTGACATTTTATGAACTTTGGGTATAATGCCATTATGAAAATGCAGAAAGTCTTTTAGAATATTGAGTGAAACCTGAATTTTCAGCACTTTAAAGGATATAAACCATGAATTTCATAGTTCCCGATCACTTGCAAGTCTTGAATGAAGGCAAAATTGAAAGAGATCGAGTTTTCATATTGAAGGAAGAAGTGCTTAAATCCAAGTCCGCATTTCACAGCCTGCTTACCGGCTTGGGCTCCTGGATGATCACCAAAGGCAAAAAATTGCACACCCGGTATTCGGCGAAAACCCAGCCGCGGTCGATTGCCTTCGTCCAGGATACATCGAAAATGTTTCGAGCCTGACGGAAAATTCTGAGGAGGTTCATTCTCATGTACGCAACACCAACCCGCTGTCCCGTCTGCCAATCAGAATTGGAAATCACGCGCCTGCACTGTTCGACGTGTGATACGTCCATCGAAGGCAGGTTCAGCGGCGGTCCGATCGCACACCTCACTGCCGAACACCTTGATTTTATCGTAACCTTCGTCCGATGCGAGGGTAAGATCAACCGCATGGAACAGGAACTCGGTCTCTCCTACCCGACGATCCGTAACCGCCTGCACGAAGTGATCCGCGCCCTTGGGTTCGAACCCGGCAAGGATGAACCTGTTGAAGTCAGCCCTGAAACGAGGAGCACCGTCCTGGCGGACCTCGAAGCCGGGAACATCTCAGCCGACGATGCCATGCGCATCCTGCGCGGCGAGGAGGAATAAGCCATGTCGAAATCTGTATTTGTCGGAAGCAACGCAACGATCACGATTGAATCGGCGGGCGGCGATCTCAGCGTCATCGGCTGGGACGGAAGCGATCTGCTGATCAAGGGCGACGAGGACGATTTCCGCGTCGAACAGACGAGTGAGGCTGTTTCTGTTTTCTCGAGCGACGACCTCTCCCTGCGCGTGCCCCGCACTGCCTCGCTCATGTTCAAGATGATCGGCGGCGACGCTTCCATTCGCGGCGTTATGGGCGGATGTGAGATCAAGGAGGCCGGCGGCGATATTTCGGTCCGTGATGTCGGTCCGCTTTCGATAGGCTCGATCCACGGCGATCTCTCCCTTTCGAGCGTGAAGGGCAATGTATTTGTGAACAGCATTCACGGCGATGCGTCGATGCGTGATGTGGACGGCGACGTGACGATTGAAACGCTTTCCGAAGACCTGTCCTTGAGAGGTGTGAAGGGCAACCTGCGGGTAAAAAATCTGGGCGGCGACGCCTCCATCCATGGGGTGGATGGAAACGTTATGCTCGATTCCGTGTCTGACGATCTTGCCTTGCGTGGTGTGCGCGGCAACATCAAAGTCAATGTGGGGGAGGATGTGGTTGTGTACCTCGAACCGAAGGCAGACGGAGAATACACCATCGATGCGGGCAAAGACATTCTGATCGTCCTGCCGAAGACCGCGAATGCCTCACTCGATATACGCGGCGACGAAATAACCATGGACTGGCCTGGGTTCGAAAACGACGAATCCGCCACCGAGCGTATCGTGACATTAGGCGAGGGCGGCGCGAAGATCACGTTGAACGCGGGCGGCGAGGTACGTATTTCGAACCGAAGCGACGCAGGTGATTCAGCGGATGAATTCGGCAACTTTGCCGGTTTGAATTTCGACTGGTCCGGTTTTGGCGAGCGGATCTCGCGCCAGGTGGAGCAGGCAACCGCCCGCGTAGCAAAACGCGCCGAGGAAGCCGCGCGCCGCGCCGAACGGCTTGCCGAACGCCATGCCCGCCGCGGCAAAGCCGGCTTGGTCGTTGGGCGCTTGAATTGGGACTTGAAGGGCGGGGTTCCCAGACCGGCATCACCGCCAACACCGCCCACCCCTCTCTCTGAACCGGTTTCGGAAGGGGAGCGCATGGCGATCTTGAAAATGCTTGCCGATAAAAAGATCACCGCCGAGCAGGCAGAGCAGCTGCTCGCCGCATTGGAAGGAGGCACTTAAATGTCCTCTGAAGAACGCAGGAAGATCCTCCAGATGGTGGAGGAGGGGAAGATCTCGGCGGAAGATGCCGCGAGTCTGATGCGCGCCCTCGATGAGGATGGGGATCAAGTCGAGGCGGAGCTCGAGGTCATTCCTCCCGCGGCGAACTCCGGCTATGAAAGAAGCGAAGCGCCTGAGTTCGATCAGATCAAGGCGCGGGCGCGGCGCTTTTCGCTGATCCCGTTGTGGACAGGGATCGGGATCACACTTTTAAGCGCGTGGATCATCTACGCGATCCAGCAGAGCGCCGGTACGAACTTCTGGTTTTATTGCATGATCCTGCCGTTGATGCTAGGCGTGTTGTTGATCGCGCTGGGTTCTGGCGGCCGCTCTTCGCGCTGGATCTATATCAACGTGGATCGACGCGACGTGAAACCCGGCGATGGACCGAGAAACATAACGCTTGGCTTTCCACTGCCGCTGGGGCTGGCTAGCTGGTTCTTCAACACCTTTGGCGCCAACCTTCAGGGCTTGGGACCACAAAAGGGACAGGCAATTGCCGACATGCTCGAAGCCACGAAACATACCAATGAGCCCTTGATGGTTAACGTGGAAGATGACGACGCGCACGTGCAGGTTTATATCGGTTGATGGAGTAAGAATGGCAGAAATCAAGAAACAACCTTTATTGAGCGGACTGCTGATCCTGTTTCTGGCGGCGATGATCTTTGCGAACATCGGCGGGAACATGTACGATGGTTTGATGCCGCTCTACCTGCGGGATCTGGACGCCTCGATTCCCCAGATTGGTTTGTTCTTCACACTTTCGCAGATCGTGCCGCTTCTACTGCAAATCCTCGGCGGATGGATCTCCGACACGCTGGGCCGCCTGCGCGCGATTGCGATCGGCAGCGTCTTCGGCGTGATCGGTTTCATCCCTTTGATCCTTGCGGATACATGGCATTGGCTCCTGCTCGCGGTGGCAGTCGGTTCGGTGGCGCGCGCCTTGGTGGGACCCAGTTTCGACGCGTTCATTGCTGAACATTCGAGCGAAGAGAACCGCGGCAAGGTCTACGGCGTGTCGCAATCGTTATTCATGATCGTTTCCGTTGTCGGTCCTCCGCTGGGCGCGTGGCTGGCTGGATCATATGGGTTCAAGCTCATGTTGCTGGTGGCTGGTGTCTTCTATTTCATCGCTGCCCTCGTGCGCATCAGCATGGCGCGCGAAGCCTCGAAAGGTCAGACCTCAAAGCCAACCCTGTCATTCGCAGGCTTGAAGTCGAACTTGAGCGCGATGTTTGCCTTGATGTTTTCGGGCGGGTTGATCACATGGATTTTGATCGCCGACGGCTTTCGCGACGTGTCGTTCCAGCTTTCAGGCAACCTGTTCCCGGTGTACATGCAGGATATAGGCCGTTTGACGATCACCCAGATCGGCTGGGTCAATTCGCTGTTCGGGTTATGCATGATGCTCACCACGTTCCCGGGCGGCTGGCTCTCAGACAAGGTCGGCGAGCGTGTGGGGATCGCCTCCGGCATGGTCCTGATGGGAAGTGCACTTTTCATTTTGATTAATATTCCGCAGGGTGTCGTCTGGCTGTATTTTGCGGGCTGGGCAATGGCAGGCATGGGCGTCGGGATTATGATGCCGGCGTACCAGTCATTGATCAGCAAAGCCGTGCCACAGCATTTGCGCGGTACGGCCTTCGGGTTGTTCAGTACAAGCCTCGGAGTAATCTCCCTGCCTGCGCCATGGATCGGCGCGCAGTTATGGGATCGAGTCAGCCCGCAGTTCCCCTTCACGATCACAGCCATCGCCTTGCTGCTGTCGATCATCCCGATCTGGTTGAAGTTCAAACTCCCGAAGTCCGGCGATCCGGCATCGGAGACGGAACCCATCAAGGAAGATTCAGCCGTTGCGGCGGCTTAACCGGAGGCAGACATGGCATCAGCAGAAGAACGAATGAAGATCTTGAAAATGATCGAAGAGGGCAAGCTCAGCGCGGAGGAGGGCACGCGTCTGCTTGCGGCGTTGACCGCCAAGCGCCCACTCCCCATGCGTGGACCGGGGATGCCCGGCGGCGCCAAGTGGCTGCGCATCCGTGTCACCGACACGCGCACAGGCAGATCGAAGGCGTCGGTGCAGATTCCGCTGGCGTTGGTGGATGCGGGTTTGAAGATCGGCGCGCACTTCGCCCCCGAAGTGGAAGGTGTGGATATGTCGAATGTGATGGAGGCATTGCGCGCGGGTGTGACCGGCAAGATCATCGATGTGACGGACGAGGAAGACGGCGAGCACGTGGAAATTTACGTCGAGTAGATCAATCTTCAATCGAGGAGTTCCCGTGGAACAAAATACAAACCGCCCGACCGGGATGTTTGGCTTTACGATCGTCTGGCTTGGCCAAATCGTCTCGGTGCTTGCCAGTGCGATGAGCCAGTTTGCGCTGATGATCTTCATGTTCAACGAGACGGGCAGCGCGCTGGCCATGGGCATGATGCAGGTTTTCTTCATCACCCCGTTTCTGTTGATCTCACCGGTTGCCGGCGTGTGGGTGGATCGCTACAACCGCAAGATGATGATGATGGTCAGCGACATCGCGGCGGGGATTGCCACGATTGCGATCCTCGTTCTGCAGGCAATGGGCATCCTCGAATTCTGGCATTTGTACGGCACATCAATCATTTACGGTTTAGGCATGGCGTTTCAATGGCCCGCCTATTCCGCCGCGATCTCCACGATGGTTCCGAAGGAACAATTGGGCCGCGTCAACGGCATGATGTCGCTGGTGGAGGCAGGTCCGCAGGTGATAGCCCCGATCCTGGCGGGCGCGTTACTTCCGGTCATTGCCTTGACTGGAATATTGTTTCTCGACATCGTCACATTTCTCTTTGCCATCGGCGCATTGATGATTGTCCACATCCCGCAGCCGCCGCGCACCGAGGAAGGAGCACAGGCGCAGGGAGGAATCCTCAAGCAGGCGGCATATGGCTTCAAATATATCTTTGCGCGCCCGAGTCTGCTGGGTCTGCAAATGATCTTCTTTTTCGGAAATCTTTTTGCAGGCATTGGCTTTACTGTGCTGGCGCCGATGATCCTGAGCCGTTCGGGAAGTGATAGCCTGGCATTTGGCACCGTTCAATCGGCGGGAGCCATTGCCGCCGTGATCGGAGGTGTGATCATGAGCGCGTGGGGAGGATTCAAGCGCCGCGTGCATGGCGTCCTGATCGGATGGATCGTCGGCGGTATCGGGATGGCGATCATGGGATTCGCCGGAGGCTTGCCGATCTGGATCACAGGCGTCGCGCTGACCGCCATCGTGGTGCCTTTTGTCAACGGATCGAACCAGGCGATCTGGCAATCGAAGGTTGCGCCGGATTTGCAGGGCCGCGTCTTTTCTGCCCGGCGTCTGATCGCGTGGTTAACCAACCCCATCTCCCCGTTAATCGGAGGCGTGCTCGCGGATTTCGTCCTTGAGCCTGCCGCGCAGGCTGGTACGGGTTTGCCAAATAGCATGGCATGGCTGGTCGGCACGGGACCCGGCTCAGGCATGGGTTCATTGATTGTCCTCTGCGGGTTGGTCTCAATGCTGGTTGGGATTGCCGGATATTTTGTCCATTCCATCCGCAATGCAGAAACGATTCTGCCGGATCACGATGCCCTGCCGCGGGCGGCGGAACCGGCTTGATCGAAAACTCTTGTTTTGAAACGGCATGACAAGAGAAGGGAAAACAACCCTGAAATCAGGGTTGTTTTCTTTAATGGGCTGTGTTATTCTCCCAAAGGTTAACCTCATGAGTTGGGCTATCCCTCTTCGCCGCCCAGGTGGATTTAGGGGCTTATTAATAATCTGGCTGGGTCAGATGATCTCCGGTATTGCCTCGAGCATCACTTTTTTCGCGCTGCCTGCCTGGATCCTGAGCAGGACTGAAAGCAGCGGCAACGCGGTGGGCTCCTGGGAGTCGATCTTTTTCGCCTCCTACCTTCTGGTGATCCTCTTTGCTGGCGTGTTCGTGGATCGGTACAACCGCAAAGGCATGATGCTGGTGTACGATATCCTCTCGGTCTGCGCCATCGCCATCCTGCTGTTTTTCGAAACGAGAGGACTGCTCTCCGTCTGGCATTTATATATCGCGGCAATCTTTCAGGGCATTGGTTTTGCTTTTCAAACCCCCTCCTACTCTGCAGCCATTACAACGATGGTATCTAAAAAGGAGTATGTGCGCGCCAACGGCATCATCTCCCTGCTCGACAGTGCGCCGGGGATCTTCGGTCCCATCCTTGCCGTGGTGCTGATCAGAAATATCGGATTAGGGGGCATTCTCACGATCAACCTGTTTACCTATATATTTTCCATCAGCGCGTTGTTGATCGCCGATGTGCCCTCAACGCCTCACACTGCGGAGGGGGAGCGATCGCACAGCAGTAAATTCTTCAAAGAGGCGCTGTATGGCATTCAGTATATCCTCAAACGGCCGGGACTCCTCGGCTTGCAGATGATCTTCTTCTTCGGAAATTTCTTTTCGGGTGTCGCGCTCTCGGTGACCTCGCTGTTCACAATGGTCTCGCTCCGCACGGGCGGGGACCCGACTGCGGCGGGCACAGCCCAGTCTGCAGCGGCGCTGGCGGCAGTGGCGGCGGGTATTTTCCTGAGTGCTGTCGGCGGGATCAGACGCCCCGTCCGGGCGATCATCGGGGGCTGGATCATCTCCAGTTTGTTTGGTCTGACCCTGCTTGGGATCAGTCAAGTGCTGATCGTGTGGGTGATCGCTGCCATCGTGGATGCCATATTCGAGCCGGTGGTCAACGTCTCGTTGGATGCCCTCCTGCAAACGAAGGTTCCACCGGATGTGCAGGGACGTGTGTTTGCCGCCAGTGAATTCCTTTCGCAGTTGATGATCCCCTTTACACCGATCGTCGCCGCCATTCTAGGCGGGGGTGTCTTTGAGCCTGCCATGCGCCAGGGCGGTGTAATTGCGGATTCTTTCGGCTGGATTGTCGGCACGGGTCCCGGCTCCGGTTTTGGGTTGATGATCCTGCTGTGCGGGCTTGCCGGCACGCTGGTGGGAATCTCAGGCCTCCTCGTGCGCGACATCCGCAACGTGGATGTGACCCTGCCCGACATCGACACCCAGCCGAAGATCGAAAACCCGACGCAAAAAGGCTGAGAGCGCACAACTCTCAGCCTTTTTGATTCATAGTTTACGGGGAATTACAGGTGGAGGAAATTGAACGCGAAGCCGATCACGATCGCCCCAACCCACAGCGTGCCAATGACGATGGCGATCACGCGCCAGCGTGCGATTGTAAAGGCGCCGCCGATCGCGTCCAACGAGGTGCCTGCTCCCGGTATCAAAAAGGCGAGCGCGGCGACAAAACGAGGAATGCCACGATCGGCGCCCATGGGATGGTGGAGGCAATCATACCCAGCAGGATGGCGGTGGTGCCGCACGAACAAAGCGGCGTTGTCACCGCGACACCTGTGGAAAGCAGCACGCTGTTCCTTGTGTTGCGCCGCAGAAACCAACCGGCCGACGGCCTCCTCGTTCCCATACACTTTGAGCGCCGCACTGACTACGATGCTGATCACCAGCAATAGCCAGTTGTGCCAGTTGTGTGAGAAGGTTTCGATGACCTTCCCGAAGGCATATTGGAGCAGGGATATGATATCCAGTCAGCCCCTTACAAATATGCCTTGGGGTCGTCTCCCTGATCGCGGCGCTTCTGGCGGTTATCGAGCACGGACTCGGTGAGCCTGATCAACCCGAGGACGATCAGCCCGGTAACGATTGTCAAAATCACAGTGAAATACATGGGCTTTCCTTTCTGAATTATCGATTAACAATGAAATGATGTTTTTGATGATTCCGTTCTGCCTGTTCTACACAGTGCCGCGTATTCAGGCCAACCTGGTATTTTGATCCATCTTGCAGGACAATCCAAGGTTGACTTGCGATCAGGCAAGCGGTAGACCAGGCAGAATCTTTCCGTTAGCAGCATCCGCTGCCGCTGCCACAGCTTCCGCCGCAACAGGTCTCGTCACAAATGACGTCCAGTTCCATGTCACTCACCTCCTTTCATCGATGGATTCATCTCGATCAGGTCACGCAGGCTTGTATGCGGTGATCTTTGCGCTATAAACTGCCTTATACACATCTGCGCGTGGAATGGTTTGCAGTTCGATCATGTCTTTCATGTCATTGAGCGCGGAGTCGATTGTCTCCTTATCGAAGAACACAGGTGTGACCGAAACATTCGTAAACCCGACAGCTTCCATCATGCGGATGTAATCCTTCGCATCCACTGCGCCTGCCACACAGCCCGCCCATGCGCTCAGGCTTTGTTTGATCGAGGTAGGAAGGGGACCATCGGTGACGATATCCGAAACTGCCAGTTTGCCGCCGGGTCTGAGCACGCGGAAGGTTTCAGCGAATACACTGGATTTATCAGGCGAAAGGTTGATGACGCAGTTTGAGATGATGACATCCACCGTGTTCGATTCAATGGGCAGGTCTTCGATGAGTCCCTGGCGGAATTCGACATTTGATATATTCATCCGTTTCGCGCTGGACCGGGCGCGTTCGATCATTTCGGGGGTCATATCCACGCCGATGACTTTTCCCGTCTCGCCGACTTTCTTCGCGGCGAAGAAGCTATCGAGTCCCGCGCCGGATCCAAGGTCAAGGACGGTCTGCCCCGGCTGCAGGGACGCGAGCGTGATCGGGTCGCCGCATCCGTAACTGACGGCGGATTCGCCCTCGGGGAGGGTGGAGAGCAAATCTGCGGGGTAGAGATTGCTATCGGAGCAGGAGCAGTCTGAGGCGTCGCCCTGTGCGTGTCGAAGGGGTCCGCAACAGGAGGCATTGGTCTTAATTTGTTGTGCATAATGCTCCCGGACTGCATCGTGGATTGAGGTATTTGTGGACATTTCGTCTCCTT